>JAUUZQ010000112.1 GCA_030589895.1 Bacteroidales bacterium | reverse complement strand
GAGCCTACCTGTCTTCTCGCTTGCGTAACATGATCGTACTGAAAATAACGGTAATTATGGTCACCCACATAGGCCTTGACATGTCCGGACCAGGGCTCCATTGCCACAAATCCGGATCTCAAAATGTGCTTCAGATACCTGATTGAATCATAAGGAGTAAGTGTTGTATCCCGCAAGCCATTCCATGAAAAGATCGACATTTCAACAGGAACGTCGAAGGTCATATAGATAGAGTCTTCCGGCATACCTCTGCTTCGTAGTTTTCTATATCTTTCCGACTGTCGCATAGACCGGTGCATGATACCCTCAATATCCTTGCTTTCAATATCAGTAAAAGGAGCATCCTTCCTCCCTTTTTTCTCTTTGAAGAATGCTGGCTGCAGGTAGTCCCGCAAATGCTCCACCATTGCCTCTTCAGCATAATGCTGCATTTTCATATTGATGGTAGTGTAAATTCTCAGTCCATCTCTATATATGTCGTACTCAGTACCATCAGGCCTGGGGTTCTTTTTTATCCATCCATACAATAGATCATTATTCCAACGAAGTGAATCACGTTTGAATAGTTCATCCCCCCATGAAGGATAATTTTCCCTGTTTGGTTTATTGGCATTCATAATCACCCTCAGGTAGGTTCGAAAATGATTTGCTGAACCCTGGGTATGACTCGCCAGATTATAGGTCGCATTCACGGGAAGTAACTTTACCGAATCTGCTGTCAGCGTATCCAGATAATTATATTTGACCATTTGATCAATAACAATATTCCTGCGTCCCCTGGAATTATTTGGATTTCTGTATGGATTGTAAGTTGAAGGGGCTTTCAACATTCCAACCAGAACAGCTGCTTCTTCCAGTTTAAGTGAATCTGTTTCTGATTCAAAGAAAGTCCAGGCTGCAGATTTTATCCCAACGATTGCTCCTCCTCCAAAAGGAACCGTGTTGAGATACATAATTATAATCTCCTCCTTTGTATAACTGCGTTCTAGTCTGACGGCAGTATTCCACTCCTTCAATTTGACAACAGCCATATAACCGGCCTTGCCTAATTTAGATCTCTTCTGTACTGTATCGCGTGGAAATAGATTTTTTGCCAATTGTTGGGAAATTGTACTTCCACCACCTGCCCGCTGACCAAGTAAAACTGATTTCACAGCAACACGCGCCAAACTTCTGACGTCAATTCCCGAATGTCTTTTATAACGCACATCCTCTGTAGCTATCAGAGCATCAATTAGATAGGGTGATAAATCTTCGTATTCCACAAAAGTTCTGTTCTCAATAAAGAACTTTCCGAGCAGTTCTCCGTTATCAGTATATATTTCTGATGCCAGATTTGTTTGTGGATTTTCGAGGTCCTCGAAGGTAGGCATGAAGCCCATTTTTCCATTTGCAATCCTTATAAACAGTAGGATAACAAAAAAGAAGAGTAGACCGTATACCGACCATAGAATGATCAAATACAGGCTTGATTTATCGACTTTTTTAAGCATTTTGAAAATGTTTGTGACAAAAATAATAAATATTTTTAGCAAAAAATTGACACTTATAAATCAATTGGTATAATTTTGTGGTCTCATTTTTAAACGAAGTAGTAATAAAAATATGATTGAGAACTTAGTAATTGTTGAATCACCTGCCAAGGCAAAAACCATTGAAAGGTTTCTGGGAAAGGAATTCGTAGTGAAATCCAGTTTCGGACATGTGCGTGATCTGGCGAAGAAAAACCTGGGAATAGACGTTAACAATGAATTTAAACCTGAGTACATTGTTTCTGTTGATAAAAAGAAAATTGTCAAGGAACTGAAGGATCTGGCAAAAAAAGCAACGACTGTTTGGATCGCGTCTGACGAGGACCGTGAAGGAGAAGCCATAGCCTGGCATTTGCAGGAAGTGTTGAATCTTGATGAAAAGAAAATAAAAAGAATTGTATTCCATGAGATTACCAAAGATGCTATCTTAAAAGCAATTGAGAATCCCAGGAGCATAGATACAAATCTTGTCAATGCCCAACAGGCTCGCCGCGTGCTTGACAGACTGGTGGGTTTTGAATTATCTCCTCTTCTTTGGAAAAAAGTAAAACCATCTCTCTCTGCCGGTCGTGTACAGAGTGTGGCTGTAAAACTAATCGTTGAAAGAGAAAGAGAGATAAAGGCATTTGATTCCAAAAGCTTTTACAAGGTAAGCGGACAATTCTTTACGCCGGGAGAAAATCAACTTTTGAAAGCAGAATTATCCAAAAAATTTAACGCTGTAGAAGAGGCTGAACAATTTCTGGAAAAATGCAGGGATAGTGAATTTCTGGTAAACAGCATTGAGAAAAAACCAGGAAAGAAATCTCCGGCTGCTCCTTTCACAACTTCCACTCTTCAGCAGGAAGCTTCAAGAAAACTTGGTTTTTCCGTAGCCCAGACAATGGCGGTGGCTCAACGGCTGTATGAATCAGGCCTTATTACCTATATGAGAACCGATTCTGTAAATCTTTCCGGACTGGCAATCTCTACTGCTTCGGAAGAGATAAAATCATCATTTGGTGATAATTATCTGAAAATCAGGAAATACAAAACCAAGGCAAAAGGAGCCCAGGAAGCACACGAAGCAATCAGACCTACATATATCAGCAACAGGACTATTGATGGGAAATCGCAAGAGAAAAGACTATATGAATTAATCTGGAAAAGAACCATCGCATCTCAAATGAGTGATGCGCTGCTTGAGAGAACCAACATTAATATTAGCATATCAAAATCCAGCGAGCACTTTATTGCTTCAGGAGAGGTCTTGATATTTGATGGATTTCTAAAAGTATATATTGAATCAACAGATGACGACATTGAAGAGGAAGCAAAAGGACTCCTTCCTCCAATGAAGGAGAATGCTCCTCTTCAATATAAATCAATTGAAGCAACTGAGCGATTTACAAGTCCTTCTGCAAGATATACCGAAGCCAGCCTGGTGAAAAAAATGGAAGAACTTGGTATCGGACGTCCTTCTACCTATGCCCCGACTATTTCAACCATACAAAACAGGGAATATGTGATCAAGGAGACCCGGGAAGGTCTGCAGAGAGAAATTACTATCCTTACGATATCTGGTGACAATACTGATTCGGCAATTGGTAAAAAACTAAAGAAGGAAAATTTTGGATCTGAAAAGTCAAAACTTTTTCCAACAGATATCGGATCTATAGTTAACGATTTTCTGCAACAGCACTTTGTCGATATAATGAACTACAATTTCACTGCCAGTGTGGAAAAAGAGTTTGACGAAATTGCAGCGGGAAAGACCGACTGGGCGAAGATGATTGGAACGTTTTATGGTCCATTTCATAAAAAAGTGGATGATACAATGGAAACTTCAGAGAAATCAAAAGGAGAGAAGATCCTTGGAGATGACCCTGCAACAGGAAAGCCCATATCTGTAAAAATTGGAAGATTTGGTCCGATGGTACAGATGGGAGAAGCTGATGATGAAGAGAAGCCAAGGTTTGCAAGCCTTCTTAAAGGTCAGAGCATTGAAACATTAACCCTGGAACAAGCCCTGGATCTGTTCAAATTACCAAGAAGTCTTGGCCAGTATGAAGATTTGGAAGTTACAGTTGCCATTGGAAGGTTTGGGCCATATGCAAAACACAACAACAAATTTTATTCCCTGCAAAAGGAGGATGATCCGCACACCGTTACGCTGGAAAGAGCTATTGAGCTCATTGGAATTAAGAGGGTAGAAGAGAAGAACAGAATTATTCTGGAATATAAGGATGAGCCCGGATTATTGGTGTTAAATGGAAAGTATGGACCCTATATCGCCTTCAATAAGAAGAATTATAAAATTCCAAAAAGCAAAACTCCGGCAGAGCTAACACTTGAGGAATGCAAGGAAATAATAGAAAAAACACCTGATAAACCAAGCCGAAAAAGAAAAAAATAAGCCCTCAACTATGGATCTGAATGGATACTTTGACCCGGTAAGTCTCGACAAACCTGAATTTCATTTACTGCCTGAACTTTACTCCTTTAGCAGAAATATTTCAATTCATACACCAGACAATCCCATCCAACAGCTCGATGATTATCAGCTTGCCTTGATTGGGCTTCCTCAGGATCATAATGCTTTCATTGCCGGAAGTAAAACGGCTCCTGATTTTATCAGGGGAATGCTTTATCAACTCAAAAAGATTAACAACAACATTAAGGTTTATGATCTTGGTAATCTGAAGGTTACAGATAATGTTAACGACTCTTACTTTGCCATTCGTGATGTTACCCTTGAACTGATAGAAAAGAATGTTATTCCATTTTTTATTGGGGGATCACAAGACCTTGCTTTCGGGGTGCTGCTGGCACTTGAAAAACAAAAAGGTTTTCAACAAATTTTATCTATCGATCCAAGACTTGATTTCTGGTCTGAAAAAGAAGAGAAAATGCATTCGAGAAATTTCCTTAATTATCTGCTGGATGATGAGAAAAAAGAGAAATTCATCTTTTCCAACATAGCACATCAGGCATATTTCGTTGCTGATGATCAATTCGATATCATGGAAAGAGAGTATATGGAGAGCATACGCCTGGGCACTATACGAAATAATCCCCGTCTGGCTGAACCATTGATAAGGGATTCTGATTTTATCTCCATCGACATGAACGTGGTGAGACATTCGGATGCTCCCGGGGTTACAATCCCCTCTCCAAATGGATTGTTTGGTGATGAGCTTTGTACTCTTACGCGCTATGGCGGGCTCAGCGAAAAGGTTAAGGTATGTGGAATCTATGAATGTGATCCAACAAAAGACCTGAACCAGCAAACCAGTCACCTTGCAGCACAATCGATCTGGTATTTTATTGACGGGCTATCGCACAGGGTGAAAGAGAATCCGGCCGAGACTCCTGAGCATACCAAAAAATTCATTATTACTATGAATGAAGCTGACCAGGATCTTATTTTTCATAAAAGCAACCTGTCTGAAAGATGGTGGATTGAGATTCCGGTAAAAAATCCTGACACAAATAGCAACTTTTTTGTCTCATGCTCGTATGAGGATTACCAACAGGCCTGTAATCATGAGATTCCTGATCGTTGGTGGAGATTTTTACATCGCCTGGGAAATTAATGTTGCTGATTTACGTTCTTTAGGATACGGTATTAAAAAATCGCTTTGAAATCACTATCGTGTGATCAATCTGAAGCATCAGGTTTATTAACATTTTTCTGTTAATAAGATTTGTAGCTCCGGATATTTTTTACTTATTTTACATTCAGTAAAAATTCTTGGCAAAGCAAGGAATTGCTTTATATGCAGAGTGAATGAAAAAATTGGCAAGTATTATATTATTAATAATAATTGGATTGAAATTAATGGCTCAACAAGATCCAAAATTCAGTCAGAATATGTACCTCCTTCCTGTATATAATCCGGGAGCGATGGGGCAATCCGATAAGATCTGCATAGCTGCTGCTTTCAGAAATCAATGGACAGGCTTACCAAATGCCCCCACTACAACGACTTTCACAGCACACTCACCCCTTAAGTTTTTAGGAAGAACCCATGGCATTGGCATCAATTTAATGAACGATAATCTAGGTTTTAATAATGATTTCTATGCCAACCTGGCTTACTCTTATAAAGTAGACCTTGGTGCAGGAGTATTGGGCGCCGGGATTCAAATAGGACTGGCTAACCAGTCATTGACACCCGAATGGAGCACTCCAACAGATGAAAACGCCTGGCAGGGAGATAGAGCAATTCCACAGGGAGAGGGAAGTGTATTTGGTTTAGATATGGGATTGGGACTTTATTATTCCACTGATAATTTATATGCAGGAATTTCCACAACGCACCTGAACGAGACTTCATTCGATTATGCAGCCGATAATGCCGAGCCAGGGATGGTAAGACATTATTATGCTGTTGCAGGATACAATATTCAGCTTTCAAATCCCATGTTCGAATTAATTCCTTCGTTTATGATTCAAACCGATTTGAAATCTAATCATATATACCTGAATACCAATCTACGATACAATAAAAAGTTCTGGGGGGGAGTTTCCTATTCAATAGGCGGAGCAGCCACTGCACTATTCGGAATTGAACTTTTAAATGGAATACGCGTTGGATATTCTTACGACTTTGAGTTGTCACCATTATTAAAATATAACAGCGGTTCTCATGAGATTACAGTCAGATATTGTTTTGACCTCAGTCTTGATAAGAGCCCTCAAAAATATGAGAGCATAAGATTTTTATAATTTTTTATCTATATTTAACTTGTTTTTTATAACTTAAACCTTCAAAACGATACGTTTTTTTTGCAATAATATCGAATAGCCATGAAAAGAGCACTAATACTGATATCACTCGTAGCATTTTTAGGAAGTTGTTCAAATTACAACTCAGGTGAACTTATTGGAGTTCAAGGCCGTAAATCCTATGCCGAACCCGATCCATATGGAATGTTATTTATACCTGCTGGTTCATTTACTATGGGCCCGAGTGATCAGGATATTTCCTGGACACAGAATGCCATGGCCAAAACAGTGTCTATTGATGCATTCTGGATGGATGAAACGGAAATTACCAACAATGAATACAGACAATTTGTATTTTGGGTGAGAGACTCTATTATTCGAAAAAAATATGCCGAAGTTAGTCAGGATTTTCAATTAATGTCAGGAGATAAGGCAGCTCAGATTCCTTTAACTGAAGATGAAGATGATTCTGGTTCACCAAATAGAATTAATTGGGATGTTCCCTTGAATCTTTCAAAATTTGATGAATCAACAACACAAACTCTTAGAGATGAACTTAAAGATTTAGAATTATATTTTCAAGGTGATGCCCGACTTTCATCCCGGGGTGAAGAACAGGATGTTACCAAATTTATCTATAACTATTATTGGGTGGATCTGGCCCAGGCAGCTTTGGCTAAAAACAGGGTGAAAGTTGATTATCAGACTAAAAAAGCAGTCTATAGTGGTACTGTTACAAATTCTCAGGGGATAGATACCACCATCACCGGCAGAGAGTCATTCCTTATGGAGGAGAATATTTTAATTTACCCCGATACGCTTGTATGGATAGCCGATTTTACCTATTCATATAATGAACCGATGACTACCATGTATTTTTGGCATGCCTCATACGACAACTATCCTGTTGTTGGGGTTACCTGGAAGCAGGCTAACGCATTCTGTAACTGGAGGACTAACTTCCTGAACGATGCACTTGCCAAGTCAAATCAACCATTGGTTCAAGATTACAGATTGCCAATTGAGGCTGAATGGGAATTTGCTGCCAGAGGAAACCTTGATCACAGTATGTATCCTTGGGGTGGTGTATACCTGAGAAATAAACTTGGTTGTTTTGTTGCCAATTTCAAGCCTCTGCGAGGTAACTATATCGATGACGGTGCTTTAACAACAGAAAGGGTCGCTACTTTTTCAGCAAATGAATACGGATTATACGATATGGCTGGCAACGTTGCAGAATGGACTATCAATGCATACGATCCCTCAGCATACATTTTTTCTGCAACACTTACCCTAACTATAAATACAATGCACTTCCCGACGATAAGCCGGTGATGAAGCGCAAGGTTATTCGTGGAGGATCATGGAAAGATGTAGCCAGATATCTCCAGGTAAGCACAAGAGATTATGAGTATCAGGATACTGCAAAATCATTTGTTGGATTCAGATGCGTACGTTCATATTTAGGTACATAATAAAACTAAACTTTATATTATGGGAATTACAGAATTAGTCGAAAGTTCGGGCTGGAAAGCATTTACGGCCAAATTATATGGGTTAGGTGCATCCGTCGTAATTATCGGGGCATTATTTAAGATTCAGCACTGGCCAGGTGCCGGACCAGCACTAACCGCTGGACTTCTCATTGAAGCCGTGATCTTCTTTTTCTCAGCTTTTGAGCCTCTGCACGAAGAGCTCGACTGGACCATGGTATATCCTGAATTAGCAGGAATGGCAGATCCTGATGAAATTGATGAGCTTAAGGAGCAGTCGATCGCCGATAGGAATGTTGGTCTTCAAAAATTTGATGAACTGATGCAGGAGTCTCAAATCAATGAAAATGACATTAAAAAGCTCGGGAAGAGTCTTGGAGCAATTTCAGCAACTTCAGAATCAATTGCTGATATAACCGAATCTTCTTTGGCAACAAAAGAGTATTTCAATAAAATGGGAACAGCCGCAACCAACATGGATAATGTTGCGACTGCCTATAGCACAAACACTGGTGTTCTGAACGAGCAGGTGGAAACACTGGCTTCTTCCTATAAGAAGACATCTGAACTTATTGATCAGAAAGGAACCGAAATTGCTGAAAAATTTGCAACATCAAGTGCCAACCTTACCGCTGCATATGAAGCCATGTCAGGTGAAGTGAAGCAAGAGCATTCACAAATTTCTGATAGCCAGAAAAAATTCCAATCTCAACTGGATGCACTAAGTCAGAGTCTTTCTGACTTGAATGGATCCTATACTCAGCAGGTAGAAGGTAGCAAAGAGCACCTGAAAGGAACTGCAGATGTATATAAAGGATTAAATGAAATGGTAAGCAGTCTTAAAGTTTCAGTTGATGAAACTCAGAAATATAAGGACGAAATTACAAGACTCAGCCAAAGTTTATCCGAGCTTAACGGTATTTATGGCAACATGCTCTCCGCGATGAGCATGAGGAAGAAGTAGTAATAAATAAACCATTTGTATGGGACACGGAAAAGAAACCCCGAGACAGAAAATGATCGGCATGATGTATTTAGTGTTAACAGCTATGTTGGCAATGAATGTGTCGAAAGATGTTCTCAATGCCTTTGTCGTTGTTGACCAGGGACTGGTTCAGACTACAGAAAACTTTGCCTCAAAAAATAGTTCTATTTATAGTACCATGGATTTTGCTTTTTCTCAAAATGAGGTAAAAGTAGGTCCCTGGAAAGAGAAGTCCGATGAGGTACAAGAGCTTTCAAACAAACTCTTTGAATACATAAATAATTGTAAAATAGCTATCGTTAGTGTAAGAGATCCGGAAGCTATTGTTGACGGAGAGGTTGACCTCAATGAGGTTAAAGTAAAAGATGACAATAATACACCTGCACAAGTAATGATTGTTCAGCTTAAAGGAGATACCTTACAACACATGATGGAAAAGTACAGGGAAGCTATGGTTTCGATAGTTGGAGAAGATTCTGCTTTCGCACCCCTTCTTGAAGTTATAAAAGGAAATCTTGATACTCATGACCATCCTGCAGAAAAAATTGGAGATCCTGACCACCCTTGGGTGACTCATAATTTTGATCATCTGCCTCTTGCAGGAGTTATTACCAGACTCTCTGCCATGCAGGCCAATGTGAGAAATGTTGAGACAGACATGCTCAATTACCTTTTACAACAAGTTGATGCAAAAGATTTTAAGGTGAATGCTATTGAGGCTATTGTATTGCCGGAATCAAATCATGTATTTAAAGGTCAGGAATATAGGGCACAGGTTTTCCTTGCCGGCTATGATTCCACCAAATTTCCTGAAGTACTGCTGACAAACGGAGAAGTCCTTCCTATTGAACAAGGAAAAGGCATATACACATTTACTTCGAATGCTATTGGACAAAGAACCTGGGGAGGAGTGCTGAAATTTGATAATGACGGAGAGATTATTGAACTTGACTTTGAAAGAACTTATACTGTAGCACCTACAAATGCAGTAATTTCCGCTACAAAAATGAATGTATTCTACAGAGGTGTTGACAACCCTGTATCTGTATCTGCATCAGGAGTACCTGAAACAGCTATCAGACCAAGAATTTCTGCAGGTTCGATGCAAAGACGGAGTGCGGGAAACTATATTGTACGTCCCGGACCAAGAGAAACCACAAGTAAGGTTTCGGTATATGCGGAGGTTGATGGCAAACAAAGTTTTATGGGAGATATGTTATTCCGCGTAGAAAATCTTCCAGATCCAATTGCTACTATTGGTAAGTTAGTAAACGGGAAACCAGAAATACCTACAGGTTTTAAAAAAGGTAATGGATCAATGTC
>JAUUZQ010000045.1 GCA_030589895.1 Bacteroidales bacterium | reverse complement strand
ATCCAGAACATGTCAAATCCCCTGAGTGCATCAAGAGATAACAGACGATCGCTCTTCTTTTGAATTATCTTTTCCATTTTGCTATCTTAGTATTTTCTATTTATATATTGGTGATATTGAAAATTGTAATACATGACAAGATATAAAGACTCTTTTAAAACTACCTCTGATAAGAATAATTTATTTGTCCGGGAATGGATCCCTGAGAAAGCTCCCAAAGCAATCATACTATACGTACATGGACTAGGAAGTCACAGTGGCAGATTGGATCATTGGGCAGAGAGGTTTGCAGAGAAGATGATTGGGTTCGTTGCGTTTGACCAACGTGGACATGGTAAATCAGATGGAAAAAGGGGATATCCAAAGCATGCGAATAAGCTGATTGAAGATACAAAGATGATGGTGGAAATGCTGAGAGATGAATATCCCGATATTCCTGTCATTCTTTATGGTCATAGCATGGGCGGAAATATTGCTATCAATTATGTGATCAGTACAGCAAAAACCGTTGATGCACTGATTGCTACTTCTCCATGGTTGAAACTTACAAACCCTCCTTCCAAAGCGCTGCTTAAGATACTGCAGCCACTTATTAAAATTGCTCCGGGTCTTACCATTCCTAACGGATTGGATTCTAAAGATATCTCAAGGGTTGAAGCTGAAACTGAAAAGTATGACAAAGATCCACTCGTACATGGAAAGATCAGTATTGGATTATTCAGCACTATCCAGGAAGCCGGATTGAACGCACTCAGGAATGTCTATAAAATAAACTGTCCGTTTTTACTGATGCACGGAACAGCCGACAACATTACTTCTCACAAAGCAAGCGAAGAGTATGTGATGAATACCAGCGACAGAACACGGCTAAAACTCTGGGAAGGTGCCTATCATGAATTGCATCATGAGGAACAGCACAATGAAGTATTCGATTATATCATTGAGTGGCTGAAAGAGAGTAAATTAACATGAATTTCCGCACGCCCATCAAGGTTGAAAAGTTAAAAAGGCAAATATCTCACAAGAGTGCAGTGATTATGCTGGGCTCATGCTTCACCGACAACGTTGGGGAATACCTCAACAGGTATCTTTTCGATGTCACCATCAATCCATTTGGTGTTATCTACAATCCAATGAGTGTCAAAAAAGGACTGGATGCTCTTCTCCATAAGGATCAATACAGCGAAAAAGACCTGAGCTTTCACAATGAACTCTGGTTCTCCTTCGACCACTATACTAAATTTGCTGATACAGATAAACAGCATGCGCTTCAAAAGATAAATTCCGATTTCACTGTTGCAAAAGAGAAACTTAAGGATGCAGGCTTTCTGGTAATCACTTTCGGTACTGCCTACGCCTACAGGTATCGGGAAACGCAAGAGATAGTATGCAATTGTCATAAGATCCCGGCATCTCGCTTCGACAGGTTTATGCTCTCACCAAAAACCATTATCCAGGAGTATCAAAAATTGATTGCTGCACTTCTTAAGATGAATCCTGCTCTGCAGATCATCTTTACGGTAAGCCCGGTAAGGCACCTTAAAGATGGAATGATCGAAAACCAGCGAAGCAAAGCAGTGCTGCTTCTTTCCATCAAAGAGCTAACAGATCTTTTCCCTGACAATACACACTACTTTCCATCTTATGAAATCATGATGGATGACCTCAGAGATTATAGATTCTATGATTCCGACCTCATTCATCCAAATGAGCAGGCAATCGATTATATATGGGAGAAATTTCTTGAGTCTGCTATCGCTCCCGATTCTCAAAAAATACTCAAAGAGATTGGCCCTTTGTTAAAATCAATTGCGCACAAACCCCTTCACAAGAATACAGAGGCCTATCAAAAATTTAATGCTCAAATGGTGGAGAAAGAGCACGAATTAAAAAGTAAATATTCTAAGCTGCAATGGGATCAGGTGAAGAGAACTCAGTAAGCTGGCTCGCAAATCTCACAGGTAAGTTCACGCAAAGGCTGGAAGGCTCAAATTGTCCGTATCCGTACACTACCGTTTCAATAATGAACAATATTTTGCCATCCAAAAAACATATATATCTTTGTCTTTCTGACAGTTATTTACTTTGGCATATTCATTGTCATAATAACCTGCATATTAACCTGATAATGCTTAGCTTATGATCAAAACAATAGAACTCTTAAAAATATTTCGTACCGATGAGGTAGAAACCACAGCTTTAAACAAAGTAAATATTGAAGTGGAAGATGGTGAATTTGTTGCCATCATGGGACCATCAGGATGTGGTAAGTCTACCCTTCTTAATATCCTTGGACTACTCGATAATCCAAGTGGTGGATCCTATGTTTTTAATGATACTGAGGTAGCCGGTCTCAAAGAAAAACAACGTACCAACTTGCGAAAAGGAAATATCGGTTTCGTATTTCAAAGTTTCAACCTTATCGATGAGCTAACAGTTTATGAAAATATCGAACTTCCTTTGCTCTATCTTAAGATGAGTGGATCTGAAAGGAAACAGAAGGTAGAAAAAGTCATGGAGCGAATGAAAATCACACATAGAAAAAATCATTTTCCACAACAGTTATCAGGTGGACAGCAGCAACGTGTTGCTATTGCCAGAGCAGTGGTTACAATTCCTAAACTGATTCTTGCCGATGAACCTACCGGTAATCTTGATTCAGCAAATGGAGCCGAAGTAATGGCACTCCTTACTGAGTTAAATGAAGATGGTACTACTATTATTATGGTTACTCACTCTCCCGATGATGCAGAGAAAGCCCACAGGATAATACAGCTGTTTGACGGACACGTAGTCACAGAAAATATTCATAAAAAGCTTTAGTCAAAGAGACAAGGTACTGGCTTTTTTTGTTAAAAACAGACAAGGGAATTACGTAATTAATTACGTAATTTTTTGTTTCTGTAATACTGATTTTCTGCATTTTAATAAATTAGAGTAAGTCCATTTTTCATCGATTTTTCTAAAGATAGCAATGGTGCTTCCTGGAAGTAAGAGATTCATTGTTATGACTTTCTCTATATTTTGAAGTATAAACTTTCCTCTCATTTTTCTTATCTTCGTACTTATCAATCCAGATCTTCTTCAAAATGACTTCAAAAGAGATACTTCAAAATGCATTAAATCATAAATCAGGAGCTATTCCAACTGATTTCGGAGGTACCGGAGTAACAGGCATTCACGTTCAGGCAATTAGAAATCTCCGCTTACATTTCGGTTTAGAAGATCATCCTATCAAGATTACTGAACCCTATCAAATGCTGGGAGAAGTGGAAGATGACCTCGCTGAACACCTTGGATTGGATGTAATTGGAATAGGAGGGAAAAACAATATGTTTGGTATTCCTGCCGAAAACTGGAAACCCATGACTACCTTCTGGAAACAAGAAGTTCTGGTACCGGGAAGTTTCAATACAAGCAATGATGATGCAGGCAATCTCCTCATTCATCCTGAAGGTGATCTTTCTGTCCCCCCCAGTGCCATGATGCCAAAAGAATCCTTTTTCTTCGATGCACTAAATCGCCAGGGAACTATCGATGATTCAAATTTGAATGTTGAAGAGAACCTGGAAGAGTTCACATACATCTCTGACAATGAACTGGAGTATTTAAAAAATGAGGCAGAAAAAGCTTCGCAGACAGGAAAAGGCGTAATTGCAAGTTTTGGAGGAACAGCATTGGGTGATATTGCACTTGTCCCGGGAATACAATTAAAACATCCCAAGGGAATCCGTGATGTGACCGAATGGTATATGAGCACTGTGATGCGACCGGATTATATACATGATATTTTCGAAAAGCAAACGGATATTGCCCTCAAAAACCTTGAGAAAATCAGTCAGGTAACTGGCGATGCGGTCGATGCCGTTTTCATCTGTGGGACAGATTTTGGTACCCAGGATTCACAATTTTGCTCGGTCGAAACCTTTGATGAGCTCTACGCTCCCTATTATAAAAAAATCAACAACTGGATGCACCAGCATACAAACTGGCAATCATTCAAACACTCCTGCGGTTCTGTGGAACCATTAATGAGATCTTTCATTGATGCCGGATTTGATATCATCAACCCGGTCCAGATCAACGCAAAAGATATGGTTCCTGAACATCTGAAAAAAGAATATGGCAAACACCTTGTCTTCTGGGGTGGAGGAGTTGACACGCAAATTGTGTTGCCATTTGGCACTCCCGAAGAGGTCCGTAACCAGGTATTACACGCATGCGAAGTCTTTGGGAAAGATGGCGGATTTGTATACAACACCGTTCACAATATCCAGGCCAACGTACCTGTCGCAAATATGGTAGCAATGATTGATGCATTGAAAGAATACCGATCACGCTGACACATATTTTACATACATTTATGACGCTGTACGCAAAGGCCCTGGATGTATGGTCTCAAAAAAGATAAAATAACAAGCAATTACTTAATATAATATCATGGATAAAATCCGACGAATTGCTAAGATGATCGACCACTCAATTCTCCACCCTACCTTTGACGATGAAAAATTAATAACTGCAGGAGGAGTTAAAGAATTAAACTATTTTATTGAAATCGGGCTGGATGTTCTGAAGCCGATTCAAGCTCCTGCACACAACATACAAGACTATACCCCGGTTGAAAATATCCTTGCATTTTTTAAGGCTGCAAAAGAGTTATAAACCATAATGTGAATATTTTTTACAATTAGCCTAAAAAGCATGACTCTAATTTATGTAAGTTGCACTTCGTAATATCGAAAGGAATCCGATATATAAATTGTATAGCAGATGAATATTCTCATCGCACCAAATTCATTAAAGAATGCGGCAAATGCAATGGAAATTGCTGATGCCATTGGAAATGGTCTGCAAAAAGCAATTCCCAATGCAAAACTAAAGACTTTACCTCTTGCTGATGGAGGTGAATATACGCTGGAAATCATACTAAATAAACTAGGAGGATCAACAATAACAATTGATACTATTGACCCCCTGGGAAGATCAATCAAAGCCAACTATGGAATAACTGATGATCACGCATGCATCATTGAACTGTCGAAAGCCTCAGGCTACGAACTTCTTAGCTCTAAGGATAGAAATCCGCTTCTTACCAGTACTTATGGTACCGGTTTACAAATTAAAGATGGAATCAACAGGGGCTGCAATGAATTCATATTAAGCCTTGGGGGAAGTGCAACTGTTGATGGTGGAGCAGGTATTTTACAAGCACTGGGAATCATTTTAAAAGACAAATCAGGTCTTGATATTCCTCCGGGAGGCGGAAATTTGCTGATCCTCGATACCATCGATACTTCAAAACTGATAAACGGTGGAGAAAAAGTACAATTCACCATATTGTGTGACGTCACAAATCCCTTACTCGGCGAAAATGGTGCTGCCATCACCTTTGCACCTCAAAAAGGAGCGGGTCCCATTGAAGCTGCAGTTCTGGACAGGTGTCTTGCTAAATTCGGCGATAAATGTGAAGAGTATTCCGGGAAAAACCTTATTGAAATGAAAGGAGCAGGAGCTGCAGGAGGTGTAGCTGTTGGTTTAAGCACTTTTTTTGATTCAAAAATAACATCAGGGATAGAGTACATCCTGAAACTACAGGAAGCAGAAAAATATATCGAATGGGCAGACGTGGTAATCACAGCCGAAGGAAGCCTTGACGAACAAACTTATGGAGGCAAAGGACCTTCTGTATTGGCAAAAAAAGCAAAAAAAGCAGGAAAGAAGATGATCTGCCTTGCAGGTTCTGTACCACATCGTTTTGAAGATCCCGACAATCTGTTTGATGCTGTTTTCTCCCTTCAAAACAAACCAATGGCACTTGAGGAAGCGATTAACAATACTCTTGTAAACATTACAAATGTTGCTTTCGAAATAGGTCGATTACTGAAATAAATACATGAATCAACCTGTCACCTACCACTTTAAACTAACTGATCTCGATATTACCCACGAGAAAATTGCTCATCTTATGGGTTACACTCAGCATGGGAGCTGTCCCGAACCTGTGATGGATATGATTGCCATAAGCCTTTTGCAGGCTTCGGAATTATGTGATATAAAAGGAGGGTATTTGCTTATTGATCCAGTCAGAGCTGACAAGGAAAATCGTATACTTTACTGCAAAGAACAAGTATTTCATACAGGAAAAGTGGTAACAAATCAACTGAGAAATTCTGAAAAAGCAGCCTGGTATATATGCACAGTGGGAGAAAAACTACCCGCCTATTCCCGCGAATTGATGGACCAGGGAGATCTGATGGAGGGATATGTAGTGGATGTAGCCGGAAATGTTATTGTAGAAACTGCCATGGATTTGATCCTGTCAAAACTTGCAAATGAGATGGCACTTGAAGGACTAAAAACAAGCAACCGTTACAGTCCGGGATATTGTGAATGGGACATTGTTGAACAGAAAAAACTGTTTGCACTCTTCCCTGAAGGATACCTGGGTGTTCACCTAACAAAGACGTCCCTCATGCAACCCATAAAAACAGTTAGTGGTGTAATAGGGATAGGAAAAAATGTGAAAAATAATCCTTACACCTGCAATTATTGCACACAACAGAATTGTCTGTATAGGGATAAGAAGTAAAGGATTTAGATTGCTTTGAATACTTAGTGTGGATAAGCTTCATAATACAAACCCGCATCAGGGCCCAGCGGTAATCCAATCCATACCCAGACTACAATCAACAATGTCCATACAATGAAAAAGACGATTGAATAAGGAACCATGGTTGCAATGATGGTTCCAATACCTGCTTTTTTATCATACTTCTGAACAAAGGCGATGATTAGCGCAAAAAAGCTCATCATTGGTGAGATAATATTGGTAACACTATCGCCAATGCGGAATACTACCTGGGCCAACTCAGGGGAGTAGCCCAAAAACATAAAAATAGGAATAAAAATAGGAGCCAGCAGTGCCCATTTAGCTGATGCACTTCCCATGAACATATTTAAGATAGCTGCAAAGATGATAAACATAATTACCAATGGAATCAATCCCAGATTTATTGCCGTTAAAGCTCCTGCCCCCTTAATAGCCAGGATCAATCCAAGGTTACTCCACTTGAAGTAGGCAACAAATTGCGCAGCGAAAAATACCAGGACCATATACACGGCCAAAGTTTTCAGACTATCGGCCATGCTGTTCATGATATCAGCATCATTCTTGTATTTCTTGATAACAATGCCATAGGTGATACCTGCACCTGCAGAAAATATCAGCAACCAGGCTACCACTCCCCTGATAACAGGAGAATTCAATATAGTTCCATCACTTCCTCTTAGCAATCCATTTTCCGGGATAATCCCAATCAGTACAAATGCCGTAATAAGCATTGTAACAGCAAAACTCCACTTGATCCCCTTTTTTTCTATTTTGCTTAATATTTCTATTCCCTCACCTCCGGTATCGCCATCTCCATTGCCCTTGTATTCTCCTAATCGCGGAGCAACAATTCTTTCGGTAACAAAAGTACCGGCAAATGCAATAAGTACTGTTGAAACAAGCATGAAATAGTAATTCGCCGTAGGATTCACTACATAATCCGGATTGACAATCTGGGCAGCTTCAGTACTCAATCCAGCCAGAAGGGGATCAATAGTACCCAGGATTAAGTTGGCAGAGAAGCCTCCCGAAACACCTGCAAACGCAGCCGCCATTCCAACAATTGGGTGACGACCGATGGCTTTAAAAATGATACCTGCCAGCGGAATCAAGAGCACATAACCGATATCAGAGGCTACATTTGAAAGAATCCCGGCTAACACGAGTGCAAAGGTGAGCATTTTACGAGGTGCTGAAAGGACTAGCAAGCGTATCAGTGCCCCGATCAGTCCGCTACCTTCTGCAATCCCAATACCCATCATAGCAACCAGCACGATCCCAAGTGGGGCAAAACCGGTGAAATTATCCACCATTTCAAGCAAAATACGGTGAAACCCTTCCTTCGAAAGAAGATTCACTACCTTAACTTCCTCACCTGTTCCCGGATGAATTCCTGACCATCCTGCAAGGTGTGCAATTAAAGAAAATAGCAATACAGAAAGTGCAAATAGCAAAAACAGGGTGGCAGGATGGGGTAGAGCATTTCCCACCTTCTCCGTTACATTCAGCATTCGCTCTATCCGGTTTTTTTTATTTTTAGCCATACAATAAAATCAATATTAAAATATATCCCTCCAAAAATGTCCCACCTACTTCACATTATCAATTATCTCCTGTACAACTTCAGGATTTAGTAATGTACTGGTATCTCCCATATCATCCATTTCATGATTGGCGATCTTTCGTAAAATTCGTCTCATGATTTTCCCTGAACGGGTTTTTGGCAGACCACTGGTAAACTGTATCTTATCAAGTTTTGCGATCGGACCTATATGTTCCGTGATAATCTGGTTTATCTCCTTTCGTACATTGTCATGTACCCTGGATTCTCCTGTCTCCTTCAAAATTACAAATCCATATAAGGCATTCCCCTTAATATCATGGGGGAATCCGACAATGGCCGACTCCACAACTGCAGGGTGCTCATTTATAGCGTCTTCAATGGGTGCTGTACCCATATTGTGTCCGGAAACAATGATCACGTCATCAACCCTTCCTATTATTCTGTAATAGCCTACTTCATCACGAAAGGCTCCGTCGCCAGTAAAATATTGATTTTTAAAAGCGGAAAAATATGTGTCTCGGAATCGCTCATGGTTCCCCCAGATTGTACGGGCTATCGAGGGCCAGGGAAACTTGATGCAAAGATTACCGTTGACCTGGTTCCCTGTTATTTCATCTCCTTCTTTGTCAAGAAGTACAGGTTGAATACCCGGTAAGGGCAAAGTTGCATAGGTTGGTTTTGTAGGTGTGGTAAATGGGATTGGAGAGATCATGATTCCACCGGTCTCTGTCTGCCACCATGTATCCACTATCGGACTCTTCTTTTTCCCAATATTATCGTTGTACCAATGCCATGCCTCCTCATTTATGGGTTCACCGACTGAACCAAGTACTTTCAATGATGATAAATCATATTTTTCAATATAATCAAGGTTCTGTTTTGCCAGTGATCGTATTACGGTTGGTGCTGTATAAAATTGATTGACTTTGTGTTTTTCCACTATTTTCCAGAACCTTCCGTAATCAGGATAATTGGGAACTCCTTCAAACATTAAGGTAGTGGCTCCATTCGCCAGGGGACCATACAATATGTAGCTATGACCGGTAATCCAGCCTATGTCAGCAGTACACCAGTATACATCTTCATCACAATATTGAAATATATTTTTAAAGGTGTATGCTGTATAAACCATATATCCTCCCGAGGTATGGACCATCCCTTTGGGCATTCCGGTAGAACCTGAAGTATATAATATGAACAGCGGGTCCTCAGCATCCATGATCTCCATACTGCAACTTTGATTTGCATCGTCAAGCAGTGGCTGAAGCCAAAAGTCACGACCCTCCTTCATAGAGACTTCATTGTGCGTTCTTTTAGCAACGAGTACTGTCTTCACACCCGGACAATCTTCCAGAGAATCGTCTACAATGGCTTTCAAGTCAAGTGTTTTTGCTCCCCGGTAAGAACCATCAGATGTAATCACCATTTTGCAATCACTGTCATTGATCCTTGTGGCCAGTGCAATAGCAGAAAAACCTGCAAAAACGACCGAATGGACAGCACCTATTCTGGCACAGGCCAACAAGGCAACAGCCAGATCCGGAATCATAGGCATATAGATACAAACCCTGTCTCCTCTCTCAATTCCCTGCTTTTTCAGTACATTCCCAAACCTGCACACCCTGTCGTGCAACTCATTATAGGTAATATGCCGGGCTTCTTCTTCAGGATCATTTGGTTCAAATATTATTGCCGTCTTTTCACCCTTTGTACGCAAATGTCTGTCCAGACAATTTTCAGAGATATTAAGTTTTGCACCCTGAAACCATTTAATATCCGGTTTGGAAAAATCCCACTCAAGTACCTTATCCCACCGTTTCCTCCAGAGGAAATGTTCTTCGGCAATTTCTTCCCAAAAACTTTCCGGATCTGTGATTGATTTTCTGTAAACCTGAAAATACTCCTCAAGATGTTTGATGTGATAACTGCTCATAATAGAGTAATTTATATTAATTCAAAAGTACCTGTAAATGCAATAATAAAGAGACCGAAAATAAGAATTATTGCTCAAATATCACTATGTGATCCCTCCGAAAGTCAATTCTACCTTACTTAGATTTGAAACATATTTAAATAAGTGTTAACTTACTTCTCTTATATATGCATTACGAATGAGATTCCCCAAGCTGATCATATCATTCATTCTCTTCATTCTCTTCACTGTTCCTCTATATTCCCAGGTCAATACAATCATTTATGACGGAACAATCGGTATAGGGCATTGCCATATATTCAATGATTCTGTTGTAGCCATTGATATCATTCGGAAAAGTCCTGCCTGGAAAGTAGGAATTGAGAATTCTGACCGGATTATTGAAATCAATGGCATTAAGATATCAGGCTGTGGAATCAAACTAAAAGAGGCAAATAGCCTGCTATATGACAAAGCTGGTTCAATGGTCCACCTAAAAATTAAGAGGCGCGGAATTGATTCACTATTGTCATTTACGATCAAACGAGATCATTATTCCGATCGATTAGCCACGAGTGGATATCACTACCTGGCAGATCCGGACAGAAAATTAAGTATAGAGGATATTCTGACAGATTCGATCAACAGGTTGTTTAAACATAACAGCAAGACAAATAACCTGGTCCACTTCGTGAAAGAAGGGAGCAATGCAGATATCATTGGACTTCAACCGGGTGACAGGATCATTAACCTGGAAGAGGAGATAAATAACCATGAAGTGTATTCCATTGATGATGAATACATTCCTTTCATTGTACAAGACTCTTTTTTGCTTATTCAGCGGAAAATGGACACGCTGACGATAAACTCAGATCCCACTAAGTTAGGGACACTGGGAGGAGTCACCAGCAAATTCAGATATGATCTCAACTCCGGGTGTGTTTGGCTGAAATTTGTTAGTTCCAACAGAATCACCGAAAATCTGACTTTCCTGCTGGAGTTATCAAGTAGTGCTGATTCAATTTTTCTATTTGAGATCTCTTCAAATGGTGACATCACTGAAAGAAGAGCCGGGAGGGGATTGAGCCTGGATGAAAGGGATTATACCTACAAAGGATGGGTTCCTGTCAGAGTCAATTTTATCATGAACACGGAACAGACCTTCTATGTAAGACTGGTTTCAGCTGGCTCATTAAGTTCCCCCTGGATTGCATTTACACCACTTGATGCTGTTTCCGAATATGACCGCATAGAAAGAATGTTCCTTTCAGCATTCCTCGGCATGATGTTGATCATCGGGTTTTACTACCTGATCCTCTTTATCTCCAACAAAAAAAGAAGCAATCTCTGGTATTCCCTGTTCATTCTGCTTTTTGGTATTTCTCTTTTTGTTCATGAAGGATATATGATTGAAATCTCAAGAATTGGCATCTACTCTCTCTACAATTCATTTCAATTCCTCATCTATTCCGCTCCAAGCCTCTTTTTTATCCTTTTTGGCATTGCTTATCTTGACCTTAAATCCAACTTAAAATGGTGGTTCAGGATTGCAGTATCTGCTTTTATTATAGCCCTTGCATTGGATATTATTCTTCTAATTGAGCACCTGATCTCTCCACATCATAACGGCAGCATGTACTATATTCTCTATGGGATCAGCGATTTTATCACCACTTACATTGCTTATCTTATTTTGATCGTTCCCGCCGTTATCATGATTTTCAGGAAATTCAAACCAGCCTTTTATTTCCTAATTGCAAGTATTATCCTGATCATTTCTCAGATATATTACTCAATGACCTGGGGTCCGTTCAATATGCATAATTTTTCCTCATCGAACCTCGTGATGCTACTTAATAATACCGGGCACTATATGGGGGCCATTCTGCAGTTCCTGATCTTTTCGATAGGGATTGCACAGAAAATGAAAATTGATGAGAAGGAGAAAAAGCATGTACAGGAGCGACTGATCGATCAACTGATGGAGAATGAGAAGTTGAAGGACAAGGTGAACCGCGAACTTGAAGAGAAGGTCAGGAAGAGAACCGAGAAAATCAACGATCAGAAGGAGGAGATAGAATCCCAACTTGATGAAATTGAAACCCAGCGGGATGAGCTCATGAATCAGCGGGATATGGTGATGGCTCAAAAACAGGAGATCACAGACAGCATCAATTATGCTCAGCGAATTCAGCATGCAGTGCTTCCAAATCATGAATACATGGATCTGGTGATGCCTGAATATTTTGTACTGTTCAAACCCAGGGATATTGTAAGTGGAGATTTCTATTGGATCAAGGAGATCAAGAATTTTCTTATCATAGTAGTTGCAGATTGCACGGGACATGGAGTACCTGGTGCTTTTATGAGTATGCTTGGTATCAGTTTCTTAAATGAGCAGATTGGTAGAAGTCGTCTTGACAGGCCAGGAGAGATCCTTGACAGGATAAGAAAAAAAGTAAAACAAACCCTTGCTCAGAAAGGTTTAAGCGAGGAACAAAAGGATGGCATGGATATGGCCATAGCCATCATTGACAAGGAGTCTAAGGAGCTCCAATTTGCCGGTGCTTTTAATCCGCTTTACCTCATTAGAGCCAGCAGTATAGATGATAAAAAAGAATTACGTAAATATGCTTCTTTTAAGGAGGAAGGAGTGCAATTATTTGAACTGAAAGGAGACAGACAACCAATCGGTGTATATTATGAAGAAACTGAGTTCTCAACAATTGTGATCCAGCTTCAGAAAGATGATACCATCTACCTCTTTTCCGACGGATATGCTGATCAGATGGGTGGGCCGAAAGGAAAGAAATATATGAGCCGTAAATTTAAAAATTCCCTTATAAGTATTCAGCAAATGAATATGTCAGAGCAGAAACAATTTCTTGATCAGACCTTGGAGGAGTGGAGCGACGGCTATGAGCAGGTGGATGATGTTCTGGTGATGGGAATAAGAATAAAGTGATCAGTTTATCAGCCCTTCAAATTATTTTAGGTAACCTTCCTGGGCACTAAAAGTCCCCTTCTCCTGTAAAATATCCCACAATTATCAACATCTTTGCTTGTTCCTATGTTTATTGTGTAAGAATTAATACAATCAGTCATGCCAATCAATGTTCCAAATAACCTGCCGGCCATCGCAGAACTAAGAAAAGAGAATATTTTTGTCATGGAAGAATCCCGTGCTATCCAACAGGATGTGAGACCATTAAAGGTTGTCATACTTAACCTGATGCCCTTGAAGAAGATCGCTGAGACAGATTTGATCCGCAACCTGGCCAACACACCCATGCAGGTAGAACTGGATCTCTTGCACATGGACGGACATGAGTCGAAGAATACTCCCAGGGAGCACATGGAGGTTTTCTACAAGACCTTCGATCAGATAAAACACCAGAAATATGATGGTTTGATTATCACCGGGGCCCCCGTTGAGCTCCTTGAATTTGAAGAAGTGGATTATTGGAACAGGTTGACTGAGATAATGAAATGGAGCAAAGAAAATGTAACCAGTACGCTTCATATTTGCTGGGGAGCACAGGCCGGACTCTATTATCACTATGGAATAAAGAAATACCCATTGCCCAAAAAGGTGTTTGGTGTATTTGACCATAAGATCACGGATCGCAAACCACACCTTGTGCGTGGTTTTGACGATGTTTTTCCTGCCCCACATTCGAGGTATACAGAAAACCGCATGGAAGATATACAGAATCAACCCGATCTCTTTTTACTCGCCTGGTCGGAACAGATCGGATCCAATATTGTGATTTCCAAAGATAATCGTCAGATTTTCATCTCGGGTCACCTGGAGTATAATCCGCTTACGCTTAAAAACGAATATGACAGGGACAAGGCAAAAGGATTGGATATTGAGGTTCCCAGAAACTATTTTCCAGATGATAATCCTGAATCAGAACCGGTCATTCGCTGGAGGGCACATGCCAGTCTGCTTTTTTCCAACTGGTTGAATTATTATGTGTACCAGGTAACGCCGTTTGAGTGGGAGTAGGAAGTTTGAGGAACCCTTAAATATATGCAATTCTAAAATATCTGACAGAATAGCGTTTTTCTCTTCATCTGCCCAAAAAATTTAGGCAATTAAAACCTTCACTCCACTATCCTCGAGTTTTTTCTTGTCTTTATCGCTCAGTCCATCATCTGTAACAACAGTATTGATACTGGAAACCGGACAAATTAAAGACAGACTCCTTCGGTTAAATTTGCTCGAATCTGCAACCAATATAACCTCTTTCGCGATATCTATCATGATCTCATTCAGATGTGCTTCTTCGATATTAGGAGTGAAAGCACCCAGAACCGGATCGAATCCATCGACTCCAATAAAAACCTTATCTACATATAAAGATTTAAAGTTTTTTGCAGCGAATGGACCAACAAGTGAAAGAGAGTTCTTTCTCAAATATCCACCAGGAATAATGACATTTATGGAAGGATACTGAACAAGAATATTTACAATGTTTATCGCATTGGTAATCACCGACAAGTTTTTATAAGAAGATAGATTCTTTGCAATCTCTGCAGTAGTTGTTCCAGAATCCAGGATAATAGTCTCGGAATCTCTTATCAGGCTGGCTGCCTTTTTTCCAATCCTGGATTTCTCAGCAAAATGCAACTTGTGCTTATCAGAAAGATTGAAGTCCAACGAGACCTGTCGATCCAATTTCAGCGCTCCACCACGAGCCCGGATAAGATGGTTTTTTTTCTCAAGTTGATCCAGGTCGTTTCGGATGGTTACCTCACTTACTTTAAACAAACCACTTAACTCATGTACATACACCTTTCCATTTTCAGCTAACAATTTCAGAATCTTCTCCCGGCGATCTACGGTTGATTTCTTTAGACTACCTTCCATTTGATAAAATTTTATTTAAAGAATATTTAACAAAAATAACAATTATTAATCAAGGTTAATTTCATAAGCCTATTTATTAAAATAAAATCGTCTGAAAAATTATAGAAAGTCTTTATAAGTTTATATATTTGTTACGAAATCTTACGAAAGATAATAATTAATGTATCGAAAATAAGAATAAATGGAATATTTTAAGATTGGCGAGGCTGATTTGACTTCAATGGGAGCTATATATACTGCAGGAGAGATCTCGGAACAGCCTTCGATATGGGATAAAACTTACAAGAAACTCTTAAAAGAGCAAGAGGAGATCTCAGGGTTCTGGAACAAGGCTACAGAGGGAAGTAGAAAAATTATACTAACAGGAGCCGGAACCAGTGCATACATCGGATATTCCCTTGAGGGTGCTTTCCAAAGACATACTGGAATAACCACGGTATCTGTACCAACTACCCACCTGGTAACACATCCTGAGAATTACATCGAAGCTGATCTACCAATCCTTGTCATCTCATTTGCCAGATCTGGCAACAGTCCTGAAAGTGTAGCTGCTGTGAAATTAGTAGATAGCATTTGCGACAAATGTTATCATCTTGTGATTACCTGTGATAAGGATGGAAAACTGGCAAATTATCAATCAAAAAACAAGAAACTGACATTTGTTCTTCCTCCTGAATCTAACGACAAAAGCCTTGCCATGACAAGCAGCTACACCAGTATGTTACTCACTGGCTTGCTTTTTGCCAGGCTTGACCGGCTTGACACTTTAAAAGAGCAGGTTAATCAGTTAATTAAGCATGGAAAGAAAATCATTACTAATTATAGTGAAACAATTAAGGAAATTGCAAAATTAGATTTTGAAAGAGCTGTATTTCTTGGATCAGGACCTTTATATGGAACCTCAACAGAATCACATTTAAAGTTACAGGAACTTACAGATGGTCAAGTCATTTGTAAAAATGACTCTTTTCTTGCATTCCGACACGGTCCAAAAGCCGTCGTAGATGAGAAAACAATTGTGATGTTTCTCTTTTCCAACAAAGAATCTGCTCAGAGATATGAAAGAGATTTAGTCCATTCCATGCAAAAAGGTAAAAAAGCCATGATGCTGATAGGGGTTTCTGATAGTCCTATATCAGGATTGGGACTTAATAAAGAGATTTATTTTTCAGAAACAGCCACACTTATTGAAGAGGACTTTCTTTCAATATGCAGTGTTCTTCCCGCACAGATTCTAGGCCTGTTTAAATCTCTGGAACTGGGATTAAAACCAGACAATCCTTCTGTAAGCGGAGCTATTTCACGAGTAGTTGAAGGAGTGGCAATTTATGATGTTTAATTTCCACAATTGATAAATAATGAATAAAGAACTTAGGAAAAAAGCCAAGAAGGAAAACCTCTCTTTGCTTGATTATATACTGAAACAGATTGACATATTGGAAGAGGAAACGCAAGTAAAAAGAACGCTTTTCGCAGCCTGTCCTAATTCTATATCTGTACTGAAAGCATCTCTTCTTTCTGCCAAAAGATGCAATGCTCCTATCAAATTTGCAGCAACGCTGAACCAGGTCGATACAGACGGTGGGTACACTGGATTCACAGCAAAAGAATTTGTAGATACCATTCGGGAAGAAGCGCGCGTCATAAATTTTACCGGAGCGGTAATAGTTGCCATCGACCATGGTGGTCCCTGGCTAAAAGACAAACACAAACTCGATAAGCTGAGCTATGAAGAGACATTGGCCGAAGTAAAGAATTCATTCGAAAAAGCCATTGATGCAGGATATGATATGATTCATGTTGACCCCACAATCGACATCACATTAGCTAAAGGAACATCAATTGATATAGATGTTGTGGCTAATAGAACCATCGGGCTGATCGTTCATTGCGAAACTTATAGAAAAAAGAAAGGATACGAAAAGATAGCATACGAAGTTGGAACAGAGGAGGTACATGGAGGACTGGCAGATATGAAAGTGTTTAAGCGTTTCATGGAGCTACTTAAAGCAGGATTAAAAAAGAATAATATTGAGGAAGCGTGGCCATGCTTTGTGGTTGGGAAAGTTGGTACGGATCTGCATACAACCCTGTTTGATCCAGTTGTCGCAAAGCAATTAACCGAAGCGGCGAAACCCTATGGAAGCAAAATAAAAGGTCACTATTCTGATACTGTGGAAAATCCTGAGCAATATCCCCTTTCCGGCATGGGAGCCGCAAATATTGGCCCCGAATTTACCGAAAGGGAATATGACGGTTTGATGGAATTGATAAGCATAGAAAATAAGCTTTTCTCAGAAGGGAAAGTAGCTAAATTTTCAGGAATGAAAGAGCGCTTATGGGAAGCTGTTATCTCTTCAAACCGTTGGGTGAAATGGATCAATGAGGATGAATCTTCAGAGGATTTTTACTCATTGGATGAGGATCGTCAGATTTGGCTCATCAAGACCGGCTGTCGGTATATTTGGGAAAATTCTGAAGTTGTGGCGGCCCGTTCAAAATTGTATAGCAATATGGCCCTCAACGGAATTAAATCTGACGAGATTGTTCTGACAAGTATTGGTCAGGCAATGGACAGATATTTTCATACATTTAACCTGGTAGATCTCTCTGATCTGCTCTAGCTGATCAATTCACATAAAATAATAAATTATTCAGACTAAATATCTACAAACAGAGAACAATGACAGGAGCCAAAAAATTTAATGTAATTGTAGTCGGGGAATTGAACATAGATCTGATTCTGAACAAGATCGCAGCCTTCCCGGTCATGGGGAAAGAGATTCTGGCTGATGAGATGACCGTTACCCTTGGAAGCAGTTCGGCAATTTTTGCAAATAATCTAAGTATACTGGGATCAAAAGTAACTTACATTGGAAAAGTTGGGACAGATAACTTTGCAAATCAGGTATGTTCCACACTTGAGAAATCAGGAGTTGATATAAATAATATTATCAAAACACCAGACTTCTTAACCGGCTTAACCGTGGCCTTGAACTATGATAATGACCGGGCAATGGTGACCTATCCCGGTGCAATGAATGAGCTCAAAATTAATGATGTCACTGACGAAGCATTGAACTCTGCATCTCATATGCATTTAAGCTCAGTATTTCTTCAGGAGGGTCTCAAGCCCGATGTGGTTCAGGTTTTCAAAAAGGCTAAAGAACTTGGATTAACAACTTCATTCGATCCTCAATGGGATCCTCATGAAAAATGGGATGTTAATCTGAAAGATCTCCTCCCTTATGTGGATGTCTTTCTGCCAAATGAAAGTGAACTGCAACAATTTACTTCTCGTTCTTCTATTGATGAGGCTCTTGAGGTCATTAAACCATATTGTAATGTTGTAGTGGTTAAAAATGGAGTAGAAGGGGCGATAATATGGGATGGATCAAAGATTGTGAAGCAAAAAGCTTTTCTCAATGAGTCTGTAAAAGACGCTATTGGAGCCGGGGATAGTTTCAATTCAGGATTCATTTTTCAATACACAAATAAGAGACCACTCACTAAGTGTCTCGAATTCGCAGCCTTAACCGGTGCAATCAATACAACAGGAGCAGGAGGAACAGCAGCTTTTGAAACAATAGAAAAAGTGAAAGCCACAGCCAAAGAGAGATTTAATTTTACAATTTGATATGAATCTGCAGAATAAATTATTAGAGCTTCGAAAAGAGAAGAAAGCAATTTTAGCTGCCAACTTTTATAATCTGGAGACACTAAATGCAGTTATCGGCGGAGCAAAAGCTGAGAATGCTTCAATAATTTTACAATTATCTGAAAGCTCCATTAATTACATAGGACTGGAACTCGCTGTACAAATGGCAAAAACCGCACTCGAGGTTTCGGGTGTTGAAGGATGGTTACACCTCGATCACGGAGGAAGCATTGAGCTGGTTCAGCGTTGTCTGGATGCAGGATTCGATTCCGTGATGATTGATGCCAGTGAACAGCCTGTAAATGAGAATATTAAAATTTCAAAAGAGGCTGTGAAACGTGCTGAAAAATATGGGGCAAATGTAGAAGCAGAACTGGGCTATATTGCCAAACTGAACCAGAATCAGGATAACTCCGGATTCACACAACCGGAAGATGCTAAATATTTTATTGAACAAACAGGTATAAACGCATTGGCCGTATCTATTGGATCAGCTCATGGTTTTTATAAACAGGAACCCAAGTTAGATATACAACTCTTAAGTAAAATTAGTGCTACAGTTGAAACACCACTTGTTCTTCATGGGGGCTCTGGTATTCCAGATAAGATACTGATTGATGCTATCAAAAATGGCATTACAAAGATTAATCTTGCTACAGAGACTAAAAATGCATTTATGCGTCAACTAAAGGAAGAATTATTGGGAACAGATGAGATAGACCTGAGAGTTGTATTTCCAAATGCTACTAAGAAAGCAGAGGAACTAATACAGAATAAAATAAAAATAATATCCAGCTAATATTTTCAGATATGAACCTAAGAAAGTCACAGTTAGTAATAGCTCTAATATTCTCTTTAGTATTTGTATCCTGCAGCAAAACTGTAGTCATTCAGAGTGGCGATCTGCAGATAGAATTCGATGATAAGCTATATAGTAAGGTGAATTCTCTATCAGATAAAACCTATTCTTTTAATGATGTATTTCAATTGTCAGAGTACCTGGAGACAAAAAACTTTAAAACCAAAGGATTCAAAATTTCAGAAGAAACTTCCTACCCATTAAATGAAAAATTTGGTCCTGGACTTGAGACAATCCTCAAAGGTGAATTTATAAAAAACGGCATCTGTATTACAAAAATTATATCTGTAAAAACATATGAAGCATTCCCCGGGATTGCTATTTATGATGTGCAATATGTAAATTGTGGGAAACAAGATATACAGGTCAATAAGTGGGTTAACCACAATTATAATATCATGGCTCAACAAGAGGCTCCTGGCTTCTGGTCTTTCCAGGGCAGCTCTTCTGATGCACGAGCCGATTGGGTTCTTCCTGTAGCACCAGGGTTCTACCAGAAGAATTTCATGGGAATGAATCAATCTGACTATGGTGGAGGTATCCCGGTTACTGATCTATGGAGGAGAGATGGCGGAGTGGCTGTAGGCCATCTTGAATTAGTCCCCAAAGAGGTCTCATTACCAGTTGATTTTGATAAATATTCAGGTTATGCACAGATAGGAGTAGAAAATAACTACGTCTCTCCCACCGAATTTCTTATTGGAGATACCTTACATACCTTGCAAACTTTCGTTTCAGTTCATACCGGTGATTACTATGCTTCTCTTCAGCTCTTTTCAGACATTATGCAAGCGAAAGGCATTAAATTTGCCGAGTCTGAAGAGGAGGCATTTGAAAGTATCTGGTGTGGATGGGGATATGAACGGAAATTTACAACTGAAGATATCATCAGTACACTACCAAAAGTGAAGGAGTTGGGAATCAAATGGGCTGTTATCGACGATGGTTTCCAGATAGCAGAAGGTGATTGGCGGATAGATAAGAAGAGATTCCCGGGAGGATCAAAGGATATGAAAAGAATGGTGGACGCAATACACGATCACGGTTTGAAAGCCAAGCTATGGTGGGCACCCCTTGCAGCAGATCCCGGAAGCAAAGTTATTGAAGAAAATCCTGATATCCTTTTAATTAACAAAGATGGGGCGCCTCAGTTTATTACATGGTGGGATAGTTATTATTTATCGCCTGCTGCTGAAGCAACTATCACACATACTCTTGAAACTGTTGAAATGTTTATGAATGAGTGGGGATTCGATGGATTGAAAATGGATGGACAACACATGAACGCTGTACCACCGGAGTACAACTGGAACCGTCCACTTGAATATCCTGAAAAATCTATTGAGATGTTACCGGAATTTTTCAAAATCGTATATGAAAAAGCCCGGGAGATAAATCCACATGCAGTAATTGAGAATTGCCCTTGTGGAACTTGCATGTCCTTCTACAACATGCCCTACACAAATCAGACAGTCTCTTCTGATCCAACGAGCAGTTGGCAAATCAGGCTAAAAGGAAAAACTTACAAGGCTATTATGCCACAAACTGCCTACTATGGTGATCATGTTGAACTAAGCGATAATGCATCTGACTTTGCAAGTTCATTTGGAGTTGGTGCCGTGCTGGGAACAAAATTTACCTGGCCAGCCGATAATCCTACACAATCTGAAAGCTTTCTCCTTACTACTGAAAGAGAAGAGAAATGGAAGAAGTGGTTTATCCTTTATCACGATAAAATGCTATCGAAAGAAACTTACCTGGGAAACCTGTATGACATTGGATACGACAAACCGGAAACACACGTTATAGTTAAAGAAGATACAGTGTATTATGCATTTTACTGTGAAGACTGGGATGGAAGTATTGAGCTTCGGGGATTAGAAGAAGAGACAGCCTATATTGCATTCGACTATGTCCTTCAAAATGAAATAGCAACCTTTAATGGTGACAATCCAGTCATTGAAGTAAAGTTTAAAGAGTATTTGCTAATTTCCGTTTCTAAAAACTAGTTTGCTAATAACAAGTCTATGAAAGTTTAAATATACATAAATAACCATATAAAAGTTTTATATATTTTAATATCTTTCGTATATTTAGACCCGAAATCAATGGTATACGTAAATAATGAACCTTATAACATTGATTATTGTTTAATCTAACTAACTCTCAATTTGATTGAGGAACTATAATTAATTATAAACTTGAAAAATGTACTTATGAAAAAAAATCGTTTAATTTCCGGAGCATTGGCATTCTTTGCAGTAGCATTGCTAACAGTGTCCTGTGCAGATCCAATTATGCCAACCCCAGATTTCTCTTTTGAAATCGATGACAAAACTGTAACTTTTACTAACTCTTCAATGGACGCTACTTCATACTCATGGGATTTTGGTGATGAAAGTACTCCTGTTACTGATGAAAATCCTATTCATACTTATGCTTCTTACGGTGATTATGATGTAAGACTTACAGCAACAAATGATGATGGAGAAGAAATCAAGAAAACAACAATTTCAGTTGTGAAAGAGTGGCCGGCAATAACAATTGACGGTACTTTTACTGACTGGGATGCTGTTGATGTTTTCTACAGTGGATTTGGTGCTGATGGTGGAAGTCTAACAGAAGCCAAAGTAACTACTGATGCTGCAGGATCAAAATTATACATTTATGTAAAAGGAGATCTTTCTACAGCTAATCATGTACTTCAGATTCTTATTGACGCTGATGGTGATGCAACCACAGGATGGCAAACTACTAACCTTGCTACTAATGGTGCAGAATATCAGTTCGAATATTATATTCAGCCGGGACCAGCCTGGGCAGGTAATTATGGATGGAATTCAGGTGCAGACGTTCAGGACTGGCCTTGGATAGACGATCTTACTGCTGATCCGGATAATGGTGACATTCAAGAGAGTTCAGGAGTCGTTGGTGATGCTGAAATTGAATTTGCAATTGAAACTTCATTGATGAAGAATCCAGTTGTAGGTGACCAGGTAGGAATCTATTTCTGGGCACAGAACACTGATTGGAGTCAGGTAGGTCAGTTACCTCCTGTTGATGCAGATCCTCTTGAGGAAGTAGCTATGTTTAGCTTTCAATAGGTCGTACGAATTATAGAACAAATAAAAATGCTGCCCATCCCAGGGTGGCATTTTTATTAATAGAACATAGTGTCTGTGAATTTTGCGGCAGATTACTATACTTTTCTTCATTTTAAAGCTTACATAATAGGAAGACAATAATGAACAAAAAAATTTGGTTGTTATATGCATTAGTTACTACCCTAACATGGGGGGTTTGGGGAGCCTTTTCAAATGGAGTAATGGAAAAACATGGATTTCCTCCAACATTGGTGTATGTTGTATGGGCAGTAACAATGATTATACCTGGCGTAGTAGTTATAGGTATGAATAAGTGGAAGGTGCAATTCGACAAGAAATCTATTTTATATGGATCTATCATCGGCTTTTTAGGTGCAGGAGGACAGCTTCTGCTTTTTGAAGCATTAAAAGTTGGGCCCGCATATCTAATCTTCCCAATTATTTCCATCTCGCCTGTGGTAACAATCTCTTTGTCATTTATTCTGTTAAAAGAACGTACTGGGAAACTTGGGATTATTGGAATTGTTCTGGCTATGATCGCTCTGCCCTTGTTTGAATATACCAAGGGTGGAGGCTCTAACGAATTCGGGGTTCTGTGGTTCGTACTTGCAATTCTAGTGCTTTCAGCCTGGGGAATACAGGCCTATTTCATGAAGTTGGCCAATAAAAACACTGATAGTGGGAGTATCTTTTTCTATATGACTGTTACTTCTCTTTTACTGATTCCAGTAGCACTATTAATGACTGATTTTCCTGGCACTCATAATTGGGGATTGAGTGTATTTTTGGAGACTGCGGGTGTGCAAATTCTAAATTCAATCGGTGCACTATGTCTGGTCTTTGCATACCGGTATGGGAAAGCAATTGTTGTTTCTCCACTTGCCAATGCAGGAGCTCCATTAATGACTGCCATAATTGCCCTGATCATCCTTGGAGATATGCCACCAACAACAAAAATTATTGGTATCGCACTGGCAGTAATTGCTGCAATGCTCATTGCGCTGCAACCGGAAGATGAAAAAGTATAGTCATTAATTATGTACAATAATATCATCATACTACCATGAATAAGCTATTCAACTTAAAAAAAGTCTTAACCCTTTCAATTAATCTGCTTATCGTTTCAGTGCTAATTGGACAAGAAACAAGCATTGAATATGTTTCCTCTTCAGCTGTCATTGCAAATCCGGAACGGGGATGGTATGATCAATATACTACTCATTCAGGCGGAACTAGTTTAGGAACCTCCTATAGAAGTTTGAATGCAGATGAGTTAAAAAGCTTAAGGGAAGATGACAATATCACACTCATTCTACGCCTTTTTATGCTACATGAATTTCTTGAAGAAACCAGTGTAAATACAGCATATCTGGATAATATGCAGGCAGATTTTGACTCTATTCGATCAGCAGGATTGAAGTGTATCGTCCGATTTGCTTATAGCCTCTCTCAGAGTGCTGAGGTTTGGGATGCTACACCGGAAAAAGTCTTTTCCCATATAGAATCACTGGGTGATGTGCTCTCAAATAATAGCGACGTAATTGCTGGAGTCCAGGCTGGTTTTATCGGTGCCTGGGGTGAGTGGTACTATACCAAGAATTTTGCCGGACAGGGATATGTTCCTGATGCCACTGATCAACAAAATAGAATCACACTGGTTGAAGGTCTTCTCAATAACTTACCAGATAATATAGTTGTTGAAGGCAGAACCCCGGCTATAATGAAGAACCTGGCAAAAACTGACGATCCCATTACTGAAGCTGAGGCATTTGACGGTTCTTTCAAGTCAAGAATTGGACATCATAACGACTGCTTCCTGGCCAGTGCATCAGATTATGGAACCTATACAAATTTAACTGAAGATCTGGCATACTTGCATGAATCAACAAAATATACAATTACCGGAGGAGAAACCTGTGATGGTTCAAACAGTTATAGTGACTGCGCAAATAGTGTTTCCCGTCTGGTTGAATTACACTGGACCTATATGAATCGCGGTTACAATCAAACAGTATATGACAAATGGCAAGAGCAAGGCTGTTATGAAGAGGTTGATCTTTCCCTTGGCTACAGAATTAGCCTGGTTTCAGCGACTATTGCCAACACTGTGGATCCAGGTTCAACTCTTAATCTTTCATTCCATTTTAGCAATGATGGATATGCTGCACCTACTCAATATAAACCTATCCAGATTGTACTGACTCATACACTTAACGGAGATCAAACCAGTCTAGACTATATTGGAACCAACAACGATATCAGATACTGGTTACCAGGTGAAGTTCTATTGGAAGGGGCTTTGGATATACCTGGCGATCTTACAGATGGCAACTATAGCATGAGCATTCGATTCCCGGATAAATCACCATTGTTAGCAGAAAACCCAGCTTACTCAATCCAGCTGGCAAATGCTGGCACATGGGATCAGGAGAGTGGCCTAAACGCATTAAATCACATTCTATCTGTGGGTACTGGAGGAGTAGGATCTTTACCAATAGCGCCTGCTGATCTTGATGCAACAACAGTCTCTGAAACACAAATCGACCTGACATGGACCGACAATTCTGATGATGAAACCGGGTTCGAAATTATGCGGGCAGAAGAAGAAGGAATTGCATGGGAGCATATTACTTTAATGAATCCTGGTACAGAAAACTATAGTGACAATACACTGAAGAGAGGAACTTTTTATCACTATATAATTCGCGCAGTAAACGATTTTGGATTCTCTGCATGGGCAGATAGTGCAACAGCTGCTACACTAGGTGTTTTCGTAGATTCAGATCATACTCAATCAATGGAATTATACCCCAACCCTTTAGCAAATAGTAATCTAACTATCCAGTTTTCTGATTATTCAGAAAAACATATTGTAATTAGCAAAATTACAGGTGCCAGGGTGTTCGAAACAAGCACAAGAAAATTAAATTTTCATATCAACAGGGAATTATTCTCTCCCGGGATCTATTTTATTACACTCTATCAAGAGAAGGGAATCAAGAATAAGAAACTTCTTGTATTGTAACAAGAAAAAAGCTTGCCTGAAAACCTATGATTATTTTCAGACAAGCTCCATTTCCAATTATTAACCAACTACTACAAATTCTTATAAGATCAATAGCTTATTTATTGACATTCTATCGCCTTGCTTAACTTTTAAAATATGCAGCCCATTATTCAATGTACCGGTGTCAATTGATACAATATCAGAATCCAATAAACCCGACAATTCAAGTTTACCAAGTTCATTGTATATAAAATACTTCATAGATTCACCACTCCAGTCGCCTGAAAAAAATACTGTTTCTCCTTTACTGACAGGATTTGGATATAATAAACCTGAAATTTCACGCTGCAAATTATTCTTCGTAGCAACAGGAAGTTCCTGTGTTCCATGAAATTGAATCTCCTGTCCATCCAATAGTTTATCACATTCAATGGTAATGACAGCATTCTCAGCTCCTGCTGATACACTAAATGTTTGCGTCTCTCCCGGGAGCAAGTGTTTAAGAGATAATGGTGACCTGACACCATCAACAGAAATAAATGCATCATAATAAATTGGGGCAACTCCATAATTCAGAATTTCAAAAACAGATGTATCTGTGGCGGTTTTCAAGCTAACAATTTTGAAACTGTAACCTGAAGCCATACTCGCCTGCTTTATTCTCTCCATAGTTTGGTATCGCGGTTGATCATTCCCCAGGATATAGCTCATATGAAAATCTTTTGCAAATGTTTCATATGCGATACCATAAGGACCATCAGGATAGTCCAAAACATGCTCCTGATCATAACTCGAATAATAACTAAATTCTCCTCCTGCTGGTGAAGTTTTATACCTGTCACGATCAAAAAAATTCCAGTTTGAAGTATTATATCCAGCATGATTCTGGTGCATGAAAGAGTCATCAAAGACCCCAAACTTAATATTTTTTAAAGCTGGTTTCGCCACAAATGGAGTATAAGTATCATCCGCTGCATCAATGGAAATACTCCACGGAATATTTATAAATGTAGAATCAAGATGGAAGAAGAACTCCTCCTGAAACTCTTTACTGGGAAATGTCTCACCCAGCACAAATGGGCCATCATAAATATGATACTCCGCCCACAAACCAAATCCTACCTGAATAAATGCCAAACGCGGATCATTATCATATCTTTCTGCAAATTTTGTATAGAACTCCATGGTAAATCGTTTCAGCTCCTCATTTGTCCAGTCCGGAAAATGAGTATCTTTTCCTTCAGATAACCCAACTGTTTCATTGTAGTCAGCTCTATTCAATATATAATCCGGCACAGAAGTTTCATAACCCGGATAAACATATCGAAAACGGAAAATGGTCTGGTGACCACGACCTGCAATAGCATCAAGTTTATTCTCAGCAGCATCCCAGTTATATACCCCGCTATCGGTAACAATATCATCAAACAGCATATATGAGAACTCAAGGGAAATAGCATCGGTTTCATTGTTACTTGAATTATGCCAAAAAACTATTCCCGTCATGGGTTGCACTTCCGTGATCGAATCATCCGGGTACAAGTCGGTAAATGCTGCCTGAGAAAAAAGCTGTAATGTCATGAAAGACAATAATATTATGGGTAAGTATTTCATCAATCTATTTTATCTGTATTTAATATAATGGAGCGGAAGAATACGCCCAGTGATTCTCTCTTTTCAAACATGAATTCTTGTTTATCTATTCATTCTGTATACAAAGCGGATTATAAGCAATCTCAGCAAGAGGAATATAGAAGATCTGCCT
>JAUUZQ010000070.1 GCA_030589895.1 Bacteroidales bacterium | reverse complement strand
CCGGGAGATTTGGTGTAAAACCAAATTTATTTACCAGCAAGTCAGGTGCATATTGTATAAACGGAAATACTGCCGCATAGAAGGAAACACACAGAAATGCAATGAACATAAATGATTTGTTCTTCAAAAGTGCAATAAGATCTGAGAATTTGAATTCATCTTCAGCTTCTACCTCTCCACTTTCCTCTCTGATTTTTTTCTCCTGCTTATCCAAAGTGTAGTCAAATACACTGTATACCAGGAAGAAAATCATGGCAATACCGATCAGTGAGGCAGCAAAGACAACGGCAGGAGCTACACTTCCTCCACCTATATCAAATGACAGCGCCAATCCCATAGCAGAACCCAGTCGGCCAAATCCCATACTGATAGCCATTGCAAGTGCAAGTTCATATCCTTTAAACCATTTCACAATAGATCGTGTCACCACAACACAAACTACCTCTAATCCAGAACCGAAGAGAACTCTACCAAGAATCATCATATTCAGTTGAGTCCTGTGATCCTCTCCAAATACACCAGAAGCAGCCATTGCAGATATTCCGGCACCAACAGCAGCCAGTGTACCAAAAATCATTCCGGCTCTGCGTACTCCCCATTTATCAAGGATAATACCGCCAACGATAATCATGCCGAAAATATTGGCAATTGTAGTGAGACCAATTAAGCGACCAAATTCTTCGCTACCTATACCCATTTCGCTTTCCATAAGCCCTTTAAGGCCTCCAAAGAAATCCTGAAACCAATAGGTGGATAACATTAGCATACTTATCAGTATGAGCATAAGCCACCGCATAGGAGCTGAATCTCTTAATGTCTTCTTCATCGTGTTCATTTAGTTATTTTTTATTGTTAATCTCCAAAAGTAAAAAAAAATACTTCCTTACAAACTGTTTTATGCAACATATAACAGATGTAGTTAGTTAGATATGTGAGATTGTGCTACATTTACGGGGAATTGTAAGGAGTTGAGGGGAGGGGCGTCTTAGTGAGAAATGCAACAATGCAACAATGCGATAATGCGATAATGCGATAATGCAACAATGAGTTAATGTATAAATGGAAAAATAAGTGATGAAAAAGATTTTTATATTATTTGCTTTTGTTCTTATATCAGCTAACACCTTTGCTCAGAAAAGTATCCAGTGGCATTCACTTACAGAGGCTATTGAATTAAATAAGACGGAGCCGCGTAATTTCATTGTGGATGTTTATACAGACTGGTGTGGGTGGTGTAAAAGAATGGATGCACAAACATTTTCAAATCAGGTAATCGCTGATTATGTAAATGCGAATTTTTATGCAGTTAAGTTCAATGCTGAGCAGCGTGAGAATATCATTATAGGGGAGAAGGAGTATAAATTTGTGGATAATGGTCGCAGAGGCTACCATGAAATGGCTGTAGTTCTTACCAAGGGAAGATTGTCATATCCTACCATTGTATATCTTGATGATGAACTTCGTCATTTAGACGTGGTGCCGGGCTTTGTGAATGCACAACAATTAGAAATGTACCTTAACTACTTCAATGAGGGTGCAGATAAGAAAACCACTTTCGAAAAGTACGCCCAAAATTTTAAGGGAAAGCTTTAGCTATTCCCGGGTTTATTTTATTAGCCAAAGCAACACAATAATCTTTTTAGTTTTTAGTACTTTCAGGCATTCTAATATTTAATCAGAATGTCATGAAAAGAGTATTGTCTATCTTCTCCTTCTTAATAATTGTAACATTTGCGTCTTCTCAAACAATCAAGCTCGATCTTCTGAATGACCTGAAAGCCAGGAATATAGGACCGGGCGGAATGAGTGGAAGGGTTACTGCAATTGATGTTGAACCTGCTAATCAAGCTGTAATTTACGTTGGTACTGCTTCCGGGGGTATATGGAAAACAACAAATGGGGGTATAAATTTCAAGCCAATTTTTGACTCAGCAGAGGTTGCAGGGATTGGTGCATTGGCTATTGATCCGAATAATCCAGATGTTGTTTGGGCAGGAACCGGAGAGGGAAATCCAAGAAATAGTGTAACAGGCGGATTTGGTCTCTATAAAAGTCTTGATGCAGGCAGAACATGGAAGTCTGTTGGGCTGAAATTTACAAGACATATTCACCGTATAATTGTCCATCCCACAAATAGTGATGTAATTTATGTTGGTGCCATTGGTACTCCCTGGGGTGCACATAAAGAGCGGGGAGTATATAAATCCACTAACGGAGGTGATACCTGGAATCAAATACTCTATACCAATGATCTTTCAGGAGTTGCGGATATGATCATGGATCCTGAAAATCCTGATAAATTATTTGTTGCCATGTGGGAGCATATCAGACATCCATGGTTCTTTAAGTCAGGGGGGAAAGGTTCAGGACTATACATGACAATCGATGGAGGTGTCAACTGGACAAAGATGGATGATAAAACCGGTTTGCCGAAAGGGGAAATTGGAAGGATAGGTCTTGCAATATCTGCCAGTAATCCCGATTATGTATATGCACTCGTAGAATCAAAGAAGAATGCAATCTACAGATCAACAGATGGGGGATACAGCTGGTCGAAAAGAGGTGATAAGAATATAGGAGACAGGCCCTTTTATTATGCTGATATTTTTGTTGATCCCTTAAATGAAAATCGACTCTATTCTCTTTATTCAAGAGTAAATATTAGTGAAGATGGAGGCTTGACTTTCCGCACCCTTGTGGGGGGTAATATTCATTCAGATCACCATTCCTGGTGGATCGACCATAAGAACCCATCATTTATGATTGATGGAAATGATGGTGGACTGGCAATTACACATGATATGGGAAAGAACTGGAGACACGTAACTAATCTGCCTGTCTCGCAGTTTTATCATATCTCTGTAGATGATCAGACTCCCTACAATATTTATGGCGGAATGCAGGACAATGGTTCATGGAAAGGTCCTGCTTATGTCTGGAGCCGGGATGGCATTATAAATGAATACTGGGATTTCTTAATGGGTGGGGATGGATTTGATGTTGTGGCTGTTCCGGATGATCCTAAGTCTTGCTATGCTATGTCGCAGCAAGGACATGTAAGCAGACTGAATACAGAAACGGGAGCCGGTGTAAATATCCGTCCTTCAAAAACAGGCAATGTGGATCTTCGTTTTCACTGGAATGCAGCAATTGCACAGGATCCATTTGATGCAAGTAGCATTTATTTTGGGAGTCAGTTTGTTCATAAGAGCAATGATAAAGGAGATTCCTGGGAGATAATTTCAGGAGATCTTACAAGCAATGATTCAACACGACAAAAATTTGATACAAGCGGTGGGCTGACATATGATGTTACCGGAGCGGAGACTTATACTTGCATTTTGGCAATAGCACCAAGTACTATTGATAGAAATGTGATATGGGCAGGAACGGATGACGGTAATGTTCAACTTACAAGAGATGGTGGAGATAGTTGGGTGAATTTGTCGGGAAATATTAAAGGATTGCCCGACAGGCCCTGGATACCTCAAATTGTTCTTTCTTCTAAAAATGCAGGAGAGGCTTTTGTAGTTGTGAATAACTATCGTCAGAATGATTTTGATCCCTATTTATATCATACTGAAAATTTTGGAAAATCATGGAAACGCATGGTTGATGCATTTGATGTACCGGGATATATTTTGTCATTTGTGCAGGATCCTGTTCAGCCTAAGCTGATGTTTTTAGGAACAGAATATGGTTTGTTTGTAAGTATCAATAGCGGGAAAGACTGGACCAAATGGAGCAATGGCTTTCCAACAGTTTCAACAATGGACATGGTGATCCAATCCACTGAAGCTGATTTGGTTATTGGGACTTTTGGAAGGTCAGCTTATATAATTGATGATATCCGGCCACTGCGAAAATGGGCTGAAATGGGAGATGATTTTGTCAATCAGACGGCCATGATGTTTAATCCTCCGCTTGCTTATATGGCCTCTTCTAAAAATGCTCCCGGATACTATTTTCATGGTGATGCATATTTTAAGGGACAAAACCGAAGAATGGGAGCCATGCTCTCATTTTATGTAAAAGAGGCTAAGGAGAAAAGCAATGACAAGGGAAAGGGATCGTCTGCAGACTCTGCCTCAATAAAAATATTTGATCTGGAGGGAGATTTGATGAGATCGATACAGCTTGTTCCTGAAAAAGGTATTAACAGGATATATTGGAATTTTGACAGAAAAGGAGTGGAGGTGAAGTTTGGACAAAAGCGACAACGGAGCAGTAGGAGTGGAGAGTCCGGAGGTGGTGGATATGTGCTGGCAGGAGATTATAACGTCAGGTTGGTATATAAGGGAGATTCATCGGAAGTTCAGTTAACAGTAAAACCTGATCCGCGAATGATGTACGACATTACAGCACTTAGAGAGAAACAAGTATTTGTTGATGAGGTGATGGAAAATATCCGTAAGATGAATGAGGAGGTGCTTAAGATTAAGTCATGCAGAACAGCCTTGGGAACCATACAGAAGTTAACAAAAGATCAGGGAAGTGATTCCTTGAAAACAGCTGTCGAAGAGCTGGATAAAACGCTTAAAGCCATAGAGAAAGATTTGTTTGGAGGAGAAGAGGTTCAGGGGATCTTACGGGATAAAAATAGCTTTACAGCAAAAGTAAGTCCGCTATTTTACCTCTCATATTCCAGAGTGGCCATTACACCGAATCAGATGCTGGCAATGGAAGCTGCCCTGGTGGAGTTGAATAAGATGGAAGATAAAATTAAAGCATTCCTTAAAAAAGATTGGGTAGAATTTCAATTGCTGGTGGAATCCCAAAATTTATCTTTGTTTGGGGAGAAATAGAAAAGGCTGTATCATTTGCATGGTTCAAAAATATGCATTTCATACAAGAAATGGTACGAAGGATGCTGATTCACGATCTTGACAGAAGATTGAAATTGATATGTAATGAGAAAATCTCTGTCGCAAATATTATTGAGAAACTGGCATGAGCAAATTAAAATTGCTTGTACCAGCATAGCTAAAATATTTCCCGGGCAATTTTTTGAATATTGTCTGAAATCCCAATAGTGTAATAGTGTATTGCCGGAACTCCGTTTGCTTGCAACTCTTTAGATTGTTTGATGGCCCAGTCTATCCCGAGTTCTTTAGCTTCAGCATTATTTTTACATTTTTTTGATGCAGTCACCAGTTCCTGGGGAATATCAATATGAAACACCCTGGGCAAAAGCTCAAAGTCCTTTAATGTGGTAATTGGTTTGATACCGGGTACAATTGGCACATCGATACCTGCATTCTTGCACCTGTTCTGGAATTCAAAAAATTTCTCATTATTAAAAAACATCTGTGTAACGATGTAGTCAGCTCCGGCTTCAACCTTCTTTTTTAGCCAGTGCAGATCTTCATCCAGATTGGGTGATTCAAAATGCTTCTCCGGGTATCCCGCGACACCAACCGAAAAATCTGTTGCTACAGGATCTTTCAGATCGGGTTCAAGGTATTTGCCATTATTAAGTCGGATGATCTGTTCAACTAGTTCGTTTGTGTGTGAATGACCCCCATTCACAGGAATGAAATCGCGAATTCCACTTGGCGGATCGCCTCTCAGGACGAGGATATTATTAATACCCAGGAAGTTAAGGTCAATAAGCAAATCTTCAGTTTCTTCCTTTGTGAACCCTCCACATATTATATGCGGAACAACTGTCTTGTTATATTTATTCATTATGGCAGCAGCAATGGCTACCGTACCCGGCCGTTTACTTATTATTCTTCGCTGGATCGATCCATCAGCCTGCTTTAAATAAACTGATTCCTGCTGATGGAATGTGATGTTTATATTTAAGGGATCGAATTCTATTAGTGGATCAATCGCTCTGTATATTGTATCCAGTGTTCTTCCCTTGCGAGGTGGAAGTAGCTCAAAGGAGAACAGCGTTTTATCACTATTTTTTAATCTGTCAATAACTTTCATAAAATATACTGGTCTAAATTCAGAGTGTTAAAATTAATAAAAAACCATCGTTCCACTATAACTTTCCAGATCTTAGTTGCTGGCTTCTCACTTGTGCAGGCCTCCACACTTTTCACTTTTACCCCTTTGCTTTCAATTTTTACTCTAAACTTTCCCCTCAATACGCCAAATTCGAAGCCAACAAGCTCTCAACCTCCTCAACACTTAAGCCCTTTCTCATAGCATAGTCATGGATCTGGTCTTTATCTACTTTACCAACAAAGAAATACTTTGATTCTGCACTGGCAAAAATAAGTCCGCTAACTGATGCAGCCGGCATCATTGAGTAATTTTCTGTTAGATTAATACCATGGTCACTGCAATTCAGGAGCTTAAAAAGTGTCTCCTTTTCACTGTGTTCAGGACATGCAGGATACCCATGTGCAGGTCTGATCCCGCTATACCTTTCTCTCATCAGGTCTTTCATTGAAAGATTTTCATCTTTCGCATAAGCCCATATTTCTTTCCTGATTTTTTCATGAATAAGTTCAGTGAAGGCCTCGGCAAGTCTGTCGCTAAGTGCTTTTAGCATAATCGAGGAGTAGTCATCATTGTTATCCTCAAATTCCTTAATTTTGTTTTCTATACCTATTCCAGCTGTAACGGCAAAGGCACCGACATAGTCCTTTATTCCGGAATCTTTAGGTGCAATAAAATCAGACAGACAGAGATTTGCTGTTCCTTCCTCCTTTTTTGTCTGGTTTCTTAAATTAATAAAGCGTGTTTTTTCTTTGAGCCTTTTCTCATCTGCATAGAGTATGATATCATCCTGATCGCTGTTTGCAGGGTAGATGCCATAGCTTGCATTTGCGGTGACCCATTTTTCAGATACCATTAGCTTTAACATATCCAGTGCATCATCGTATAATGATTGTGCTTCTGATCCATATTTTGGATCATTGAGGATATCCGGAAATTTGCCACGAAGCTCCCATGTTACAAAGAAGAACATCCAGTTGATATAGGGAATGATCTCTTCAAGAGGGAAATCATGAATATTAATTGTTCCTGTTTTTAAGGGAGATACAGGAGTGTTGGTATCCCAGTTAATTTGAAGTTTATTTTCCCTGGCCTCTCTGAGTGAAATGAATTCCATTTCATTTTTTGCACTGGCATATTTTTCTCTCAATTCATGGTACTCTGCTTTTGTTTGCTGAATCAAGTCTTCACGTTTCTTATCTGACAGGAGACTGCTGACTACCGGGACACTTTTGGAAGCGTCTTTAACATGCAACACTGCACCTTTGATATTTGGTTCAATCTTTACAGCAGTATGGATCTTAGAAGTTGTTGCACCTCCAATGAGCAATGGTTGTTTCATATTGCGGCGATCCATTTCGCGTGCTACATTAACCATCTCTTCAAGTGAGGGTGTAATAAGCCCTGATAAACCAATAATATCAACATTGTTCTTTTCTGCTTCATCAAGGATTTTTTCAGTAGGAACCATTACTCCCAGATCAATAATATCATAATTATTGCATCCCAGGACTACGGAAACAATGTTCTTTCCAATATCATGAACATCTCCTTTTACAGTAGCCAACAGTATTTTACCGGCACTCTGGTGAACTTTGTTTTCAGCAAGTTTTTCTGCTTCAATGAAAGGAAGAAGTACGGCCACAGATTTTTTCATTACCCTGGCGCTTTTTACAACCTGTGGAAGAAACATTTTTCCTGAACCAAAAAGATCACCTACTATATTCATTCCTGACATCAATGGTTCCTCAATTACCGTTATGCCAGAACCATATTTTTTGTGTGCTTCCAGGGTATCTTCATCAATAAACTCAGTGATTCCTTTTACCAGTGAGTGTTTCAATCTCTCTTCAACACTGTCTTTTCTCCATTCTGATATTGCAGTTTCCTTTTTATCAACTTGCTTTACTTGCTCGGCAAAGGATATGAGTCGATCGGTTGCATCAGCTCTGCGATTGAAGATCATATCTTCAACCAATTCAAGAAGATCAGCAGGAATCTCATCATAAACCTGTAGCATGTTTGGGTTCACAATGCCCATATCGAGGCCGGCTTTGACGGCATGAAAAAGAAATGAAGAGTGAATTGCTTCGCGTACCACATTGTTTCCACGAAATGAGAATGATAAATTACTGACACCGCCGCTTACTTTTGCATAGGGCAGATTCTCCTTGATCCAGCTTATTGTTTTAATGAAATCGAGAGCATATTCATTGTGCTCTTCCATTCCGGTTCCAATAGTTAGAATGTTTGGATCGAATATGATATCCTCGGGAGGAAAATGTACTTTATCAACCAGAATATTGTATGCTCGCTGACAAATTTCAATTCTTCTTTGGTATGAAGAGGCTTGTCCCTCTTCGTCAAATGCCATTACAACTGCTGCGGCACCATAATTTCTGATCTTTACTGCCTGTTCAATAAAATTTTCTTCTCCCTCTTTCAGACTAATTGAATTAACAATCGCTTTGCCTTGTACACATTGCAAACCAGCTTCAATAACACTCCATTTTGATGAGTCGATCATCAGTGGTACTTTGGCTATTTCGGGTTCAGCCATTAGCAAATGCAGGAAGATAACCATCTCTTTTTCAGCATCAAGCATGGCGTCATCCATGTTAATATCAAGAACCTGCGCGCCATTTTCCACCTGCTGCTGAGCAATATGCAAAGCTTCTTCATATTTCTTCTCCCTGATCAATCTGGCAAATTTCTTACTTCCTGCAACATTTAAACGTTCTCCAATATTGATAAAGTTGGAACCCTCGTAGACCACAAGGGGCTCTAGTCCGCTAAGTTTCAGCGTATGATCGTTTGGATTTACTTTGTGAAGATTTGCCTTTTCTGCCAGTGCAACAAACTTCTTGATATGTTCAGGTGTCGTGCCACAACACCCTCCAATTATATTTACGTATCCGGCGTCAAGAAACTCTTTTATCTGAACAGACATTAATTCAGGAGTTTCATCATATTCCCCAAACTGATTTGGAAGCCCGGCATTTGGGTGACTGCTTACAAAGAATGGAGATTTCTCAGAAATTTCTTTGATATAAGGTCTCATTTCTTTTGCTCCAAGGGCGCAGTTGAGGCCTAATGACAGAAGGTCAATATGTGAAACTGAGTTTATAAATGCCTCCAGAGTCTGACCACTCAGTGTACGGCCTGAAGCGTCAGTAATAGTGCCGGAAACCATGACCGGGTATTTTTTCTTAATCTCTGCAAAAAGCTCTTCCAAAGCCATCAGCGTAGCTTTGGCATTCAAGGTGTCGAAAACTGTTTCGATAAGTATTAGCTCAGCACCGCCATCTATTAAACCCCTGGCCTGCTCTTTGTATGATGCCTTCAAATCATTGAATGTAACGGCACGAAATCCGGGGTCGTTTACATCAGGTGACATTGATGCTGTTTTATTTGTAGGGCCAATAGATCCGGCAACATATCTTGGCTTTTTCGGATTTGCTATCGTAAACTCATCAGCAATTTTCCGGGCTAGCTTTGCGGCATTGTAATTGATATCGTAAGCCTGCCCTGATGTACCATAATCAGCCTGGGATATGGAAGTAGCATTAAATGTATTAGTTTCTATAATATCAGAACCCACTGCGAGAAATTCCCGGTGAATATTCTCGATAATATCAGGTCTTGTAAGAACCAGTATGTCATTATTCCCAAACAGATCCTTTGGATGATCTTTAAATATTTCACCACGAAAATCTTTTTCAGTAAGGCTCTCTTTCTGGATCATTGTCCCCATTGCACCGTCAAGTACCAACACATTTTTCTCCAGAATAGATCGTATAGAAGGTTTCTCAATCATATTAATAATTCAGCTCGCAATTTACGCAATTAAACATGCAATGGGGTCAATAAGTTCATATTGATTGACGTATTATTTAATGCGTAATACAAAGTGCGAATTGTGTGATTCGTGCTGCACAGTTCTTAGAGAAATAAATAGTATTGATTTTTTTACTACAGACTATTTCCCAATCTTATCAATGGCTTGACTGATGTCAGCAATTATATCATCTATATGCTCCAATCCAACTGATACTCTTAAAAGGGAAGGGCTTACGCCAGCTCTGATCTGTTCTTCCTCGGAGAGTTGTTGATGGGTAGTTGCCGCAGGTTGAATGATCAGTGTTTTTGCGTCACCAAGGTTGGCAAGGTGTCTCACCAATTCTAATGAATCAACCAGTTTAATCGCATCTTCCTTTCCTCCCTTTAAAGAAAAAGAGAGTACTCCACCGGCTCCCCTGGGAAAATACTTTTTTGCCAGGGTATAATGTTCGTTGGATTCAAGTCCCGGATAGTTAACCTTAGAAATTTTTGGATGTTTCTCCAGCCATTTTGCAAGTGCCAGGGTATTTTCAACATGTCTTTCAAGTCTGAGAGAGAGTGTTTCAAGTCCCTGAAGATGAAGGAAGGAGTTAAACGGGCTTTGACTTGGACCAATATCGCGTAGACTTTCTACGCGTGCTTTAATGATAAATGCTATATTTCCCATGGGAGAATTTTCGCCAAAAATATCCCAGAATACTATTCCATGATAACCTTCAGATGGTTCGGTGAATTGTGGGTATAAGCCGTTTCCCCAATTGAAGTTTCCGGCGTCAACAATCACACCACCAATAGATGTTCCATGTCCACCAATCCATTTTGTAGCTGATTCCACAACAATATTTGCCCCATGCTCTATAGGCTTGAACAGATAGCCCGCACCACCAAAGGTGTTGTCTACTATTAGAGGGAGATTGTGTTTTTTTGCCAGTGAAGATATCTTCTCGAAGTCAGGAATATTAAAACCCGGATTTCCAATGGTCTCAATGTAAATTGCCCTGGTATTTTCATCAATCTTCTGTTCAAAATCTGCAACATCAAGGCTTTCAGAGAAACGAGCTTCCCAACCAAGTCTTTTAAAGGTTACTTTAAACTGGTTAAATGTTCCTCCGTATAAATATGGAGAGCTTACAATATTACATCCGGGATTAAGTATGGTATCAAAAACGATGAATTGAGCTGCATGTCCGGATGCCACTGCAAGTGCAGCTACTCCACCTTCCAGTGCTGCAATGCGCTTCTCAAAGACATCGTTCGTAGGATTCATAATCCTTGTATAGATATTCCCAAACTCCTTCAGTGCAAATAGTTTAGCAGCATGTTCGGAATTATTGAATGTATAGGATGTAGTTTGATAGATAGGAACAGCACTTGAATTGGTATCACTATCTGGTTGATGACCTGCATGTATTTGCAGCGTTTCGAATTTTGTACTCATGATTTTTTTGTTTTTTGTTATTATTTCCCTTACGGGTTAGGTTTTGGCACCTTCATCCGATTTGAAGCGGGTGGGTTGCCTGGGGATCAATGAGCCTAATCTCTTACCCCATTCTCAATAACTATTTCCTGACGGAAAGAATTGATAGCTCAAAAGTATGTTGAAAAATATAAAGTTCCAAATTCTAATAAGATTTTAAAACCATCGTTATTAATAAATAAGAGTGTAATTACTAATATATCAACAAGATATCAGTATATCTTATTTAGAATGAATCTACATTATAATGCTTGCAACAAAAACTATTCAATAAGTGTCCTTATATTTACAAAAGGAAAGTATTTGGAATAATTTTTGCTCTGGACTGCATTATTAACTATGTTGAGTCCTTTGGGGTTCATAAGTTTGTTATTCATCTATGAACGGATTTAGCCCTCACCGAAGGTATAAAGCAGTTTTGGATAAAACACTTTAAATAATTTAAAAATTAATAAATAAAATGATATGAAAACACAATTAAAATTTGGTATGTTCATCCTATTGGCAGTTGCTATATCTTCATGTAAAGATGATGATGGTAGTAATATTGCTTTTAGTGAATTGAGTGTGGAGGAGAACAAACAAGTAGTTGAAAACTCTGCAATTAGTGCTGCGAGGGACTTTGATGCTTTAAAAGATCTTTCAGTAGTTGATGCTTCTGTAAGTCTTGGTATTCGTTTTGATATTGCTGATCCACTTTCATCAAATACCGGAAAAAAATCGAAAGTGACGTCAACAATTGAATTACTTGCCGGACTGGAAACTGACGAGACAGGTATTCATGAGCTCTTAAATGAATTGAAGTCCCCGGGTAATTTAAAATCTGATCCTGAGACCATACAGGATGTTTGGGATGAGATTGTAGGTACATATACATGGAATTTCACGAATGAAAATTGGGACTATACAGCTAATCCGGATGCAATAGTTTTTCATTTTCCATCAAATGACAATGGAACGAGTAACAATGCTGTGCTGACTATCTCAAATTATACCGGTGTAATTATCACAAGTCCTGTAAATGAGGATTATGATGGTGATCTTCCGGCTTCTCTCGATATGGATTTAACAATTGATGGGACTATAGTGATGACATATACTTTTGCAGCTGAATATAACAGTGATGGCATTCCATCGTCAATTGCTACTGATCTTACTACTGAGCCATATAAGTTTTCCATTGACATTACAAACAATGATAAAGAGGTTTCTGCCTCCTATAAGTTTACCAAAAATGGTGATATTGTGATGGAGATTTCCGGGGGTGTAGAGGGTGATTTTACACAGGAAAATATTGATAATAACACAGTTATACATACTAACACATGGGAATGGACAGACTACGTCTATAACGAAGCTACAGGTGGGTATGATGAGGTGATCAGAACTGAAGTAGATGAGTGGGAAGAGGTGGATATGGAAGAGATTGCTCAATCCGGAAACTTTAAATTCCAGTTATACGATATTTCTATTAATGGTATTGGTGACATTAAGGCTCTGGTAGATTCAATGGATCTTATTTATCCTGAGAACTATTGGAATATTCCTGGCTTTGATGAAAAAGAAGCAACTGAACTGGAAGTATCGCTTCTAAATAATAATTTACACATGTATGCTGTAGATGAGGAAGCAAATAGAAAAATTGCTGAAGTAAACGCATATCTTGTTATGGAAAGTTATGGTGGATCCAACTATGATTATTGGGTTGATTTCAGACTTGAATTTGGAGATGGATCATTCGTGGATCTGGAAACTTATTTTGAAGAGGGTTTTGAAGATTTTATTGCAGAAATTAACTCTATGATCTATGATCTAAATAGTGAATATGGCTGGGATATTGAGACGATAGATTACTAGTCTGCATTAAGCGACTATAATTATACTTAACTCTTTCTTCCGGTAAAGCTATCGGAAGAAAGAGTTTTTTATTTTAAAGTAAACAGTGTATCGATGCTGATGCCATATGCTCCCCATATTCCCAGCCCATCTCCGCTTATATTCGATTTCACATTGATCATTGATGATGCGAATGGATTTGTAGCGTTGATTACTTCATCTTGATATGAACTCCAGAATTCATATGAAGGCTTATCCATTGTGCAGAGCTTTACCACTATAGTATCTCCCAATTGAAAATAACTGCTTTCATCTGTTGAAAGGAATGATTCCGGGGCCCGATATATGGAAAAGCTTATCTCTTTCCCACTAAAATACTGGTCATCAATTGCCATGATAAATGATGAGATAAATCTTTCATCCTTTCCTTCCTGTTTAGTAAAGACCCTATAGTAATTTTTCTCATCTGGTGGGTCAGTGAAGGTGAGTGTCAGGTATCCCAGGCTATCTTCACCTTCAATAAATTCAAAGAAAGTGGTGTCAATTTTCACCATTGGTGGAATGGTCGTTTGTGCGCTTATTGATCTTCCTCCATATTCTGCAGTAAGCGTATAGGTTTTTCCTGTTTCTCCAAAAATGGTATTTCCCGCATAATAATAGGGAGGAAAGTAGCGAGAATCCTTCCGGAGAATCAGAACTTCAGTGTAAGCTCCATCACTTAAACTTACTTTTGCCCTGGAAAGAACCAGATCACGCAGTGAACTGGAGTCGATTGATGTAAAATATGGCGAGTTAGTTGTGAGAAATACCTTTGCCTGATCGCCAGTCTCGATCCATCCATCTACAACAATCAGAGCATCAGGTTCCCTGATATCGATTTCAAGATCATCGTTGCAGGAATAGACTGCAGTGATGCTGAAAATCAGGAGAAGGATTTTATTCAGGTTTGTTAATTTCATATTTCATATTTCAAAATTCAAATCGCCAGCTTATTGTAGGAACTATAGGAAAGAGTGAGACTATCACAGGTTTTACATCCAGCCTATACAGGTCAAGATCCCCCGTAGTTTCAAAATAGATGTAAAATGGATTGGCATGGTTGTAAAGGTTAAATATTGAGAAATCCCAGGATGATATGTTCCCTTCAGTTGTTGTCCTGCTTCGCGTGGCGGATACATCAAGTCTGTGGTAAGCGGGCATTCTGTAATTGTTAAGGTCACCATATTGATTTACCAGATTGCCCTGGATAATATATCTTCCTATGGGAAGCGTAAACGCATTTCCACTTACATAAATAAATACCATTGAAAAGTTCCATTTTTTATTCAATTCGTATATCCCTGCAAATGAGAGATCGTGCCGGCGATCAAATTTAGCAGGGTATATCTTTCCGTCATTGATCATCTCAAACTCTCTCACTGATCTGGATATGGTGTATCCGGTCCAGCCGGTAAGCTTACCATGTTTCTTTCGAAGCAAAAATTCAGCCCCATAGGAACGGCCTTTACCTATTGCCAGATTATCAATTAGTGTGAGGTTTATACTGCTGCTTATTACTCCCCTGAGAAATTCCAGCTGATTACGGGAACTCTTGTAGTAAATCTCTACTGAAGACTCCAGTTGTTTATTCATCCATTCTAAAAAGTATCCTACACTTATTTGATCTCCATATTGTGGTTTGATCTCCCTGGAACTAGGCAGCCAGATATCTGTAGGCAATGAAACAGTGGAAGATGTGGCAAGGTGGATGTATTGTGCCATGTGCATATAGGAAGCCTTCAGGGAGGCGTTAGTATTCAGCTGATATCTGGCCGAAATTCTGGGTTCTAAATGATTGTAAAAGGCAAGTCTTTCTCCTTTTGGATAGAGAATAGAGTCTTTTAGAAGAGATGTTTCATCGTACAGATATTCTTTGTAAGGACCTGTCTGGCTGAAAAAGGAATAACGAAGCCCCAGTGATACACCAATTTTATCTGAGAGGTGAAATTCATCTTCTGCAAAGATCCCGCCTTCATACGCATATAGCTTATTGTAACTTAGAAAATTCATCACCAGTCCCCCGGCATTGACATCAATATCATTTGGGGTAAATATGTGCCGTGTAAGCTCATATCCCATTGTTAGCTTATGATTTTCATCAAAATAGTTCAAATTTGATTTGATGGAGTAGTCATTGACAGAGGATAGCATGCTGAATATGTACTCTGATTGAGAACCAAACAAATCGAATTGATAATCGGTGCGGGATATGCTGGTCCCGAGCACCATGTTTTCGGAAAATACATGCTTCCATTCTCCTGTGACAATGAAGTTTCCCCAGTTCATCATCGTTTCTGCTATTCTGGCAGACCTGTTTATCTTGTAATCATCTTCTCCATAATATGCAGAGAAATTTAAATAATCTTTGTTTCCGATCTTATAGGAGATTCCCCCGCTAAAATCATAAAAATTGTAGGAACTCTCTTTTAAAAATGGATTCGTATCAGCCAGAAGAGAGAAGACTACAGGCTTGACAAACTGATCAATGGATGCCCTTCTTGCGGACAAAATGAAGCTTCCCCTTTTCTTGTTGAATGATCGGTTTAAGGTAATCCGCGATGCAACCAGACCGATCTGTCCCTTGATCCTAAGTGAATCACTACTGCCACGATCAGGTCTTACCTGTACCACGGAGGATAGTCGTCCGCCAAACCTTGCCGGAATACCAGATTTAATCAAGCTGACTTCAGTGATCATGTCGGGATTAAAAACTGAAATAAAGCCAAGAAGATGTCCAGGATTGTAGATGAGTGCATTGTCATAGAGAACAAGGTTCTGGTCGACTCCCCCTCCCCTGACAAAAAAGCCAATTCCTCCTTCACTACTCGATTGAACACCAGGTGTTAACTGAAGATACCGAATGGGGTCTGCCTCACCTAGCAGTTTTGGAAGGCTGTTGATATCCTTCTTATCCAGAACAATCTCTCCCATTTGAACGGATCCAATAAAATCGCGATCAGCATTGGCAACGATTGTCACCTCCTCATAGGTAATTGTACGGGGCGTAAGATAAAAATCAATGGAGGCTGAACTTTCAAGATAGAGGAGAGTGTCAATTTCCATATATCCAAGAAATGTCACCTTGAGTTGTGTCTTCCCCTTTTTAAGGTAAATCTTATACTCTCCGTTTGTATCACTTGTTGTTCCACGACCTGATCCATGTTCAAAAATCGAGGCTCCTTCCAGCGGGATATTCTTTTCGACATCAAAGATTTTACCATGCAAGCTTATTCTGTTTTGAGCCCTTAGGTTCTGACCCATCAGAATAAATAGAGCAATAAGGAGAAGCTCTTTTCTATATATATGAGTGCATTTATATCTCAATAGTAAAAATATATAATAGGGGTAAGGCTCGCAAAGAGATTACCCCTAAAGGACTTTCACAACAAGATGCAGTTTTATTTTATGGAAGCAAAACAGATAATGAGGTTTTATGTAAAAAAGATTTTACTTTTTTAAAAACCAGCCCTCACCGAAGGTAATAATGCAGGCTAAAAACTATAAGAAAGTCCCAATCCGAATAGCTCCTTGAATTGTATTCTGTCTTCTAGTACACCTGAACCATCGTCAATTTTGATATCATAGTCATATATCAATTGTGAAACAAATGAGGCGGAAATATACTCGTTGACTTTAAAGTTAATCATCAGATCAAAGTTGACGTCAACATATTGTGGATTTTCAAGGTAGTTTGAAAAGAGGTCTACCTTTGTAAGCAGGGTTATGTTCTTCATTATCTCTTTACTATAGGCGATCTTGATATATCCTCCAAATTCACTTCTTATATTTTCTCCGGCGGGAACACCAAACACACCTGCTGCCGATAGCGTCTCATCCATTACAAGTGTCATTTTCCCGGTTACTGGAGCAATTAGCATTGTGAAGTTCTCATTTGGTTTAAAATCCATACCAAGGGAGACGTTTATATATGCAGGTGATAAAAAAGTAGAAATTACATTTCTATCGACGTCACCGGGATTGTCATAGCCTTCTGCGAACTGAGTCTTGAAACTGAAGAGTCCTGAATAGAACCATTTTCCTCCAGCTTTGTACCCAATTTTTGATGCGAAATCGATTTTATCATCACTTTTTCTAACAGGGTCATCTGATTGGCGTAAAAGACCATATCCCATTATCAGGTCGTTGTTCCAGTTAATTAAACCCTCTCTGTTCTGGTAATTCGCTGACAGATTTACCAATG
>JAUUZQ010000093.1 GCA_030589895.1 Bacteroidales bacterium | reverse complement strand
TTTGCATATTCCCATTCAATATCTTCCTCAATGGGTACACCATTTTTTGAATAATACTGCTCAGCTATTCTTAGTGTTGGAGCATGTCTTGCTGCAACAGGATTATATAGTGCGGGATAAAATCTTGGCGTTGCTTCATATTGCAGGTAATCTGCAATACCGGAAGTGCCTGCCCAGATTATTTCATTATTCCAGCGCTCGGTTACCCGACTCCGGAGAAATAACTTCATTGTGAGACTGTCATTATTCTGAAATGATGAGATATAATCAGCCTTTTCAAACAATCCAAATCCAGCCTCCTCACTCAAATCTATTGCAGTTTTACAAGCCGTTGCAGCTTTCTCCCACTTTGTTGCATCATAGGTATTGTTGAACATGGGTTCACCATCGTTTGATACAAATGTTGCGTAATCAGGATTCCCGTTAAACAAGGGACTTGCTGCCGTCATTAAAACCCTGGCTTTAACGGAAGCTGCAATGGGCTTGGTTATTCGGCCCAGCTCCGTACTTACCATCTCAATAATGAGAGGAAGGTCCTCAATCGCTTCATCCATTAAACGCTCTACATAAGCAAAACAGGAATCAACAGGATCTCTTTCCACTTTAATGGCTTCAGTAGTAGCCGAAACGGACATACTAACATCAGTAATGTGCATCGGGCCATACATTCTTATCAGGTAATAATGATAATATGCTTTAAGGAACTTAACTTCAGCCACCCATCTTTCACGCTCATAATCATATAGGTCCAGCACTCCGTCTATTTTTTCCAGAAAGGTATTACAAGTTCTGATGCCTACATACAACTGTTTTCCCCCGTTTCCCCCGCTCCAGAAATCATACAAAGGATTCGTAATATTCTGCTCTCCCCTGGCAATTCTAATAGCCGCATTATAGTATAAACGATCCGGATACCAGATCTCATCACCCGCTAACAATGCAGGATTACCCCATGCATCGCCAAATGAAGGCAGATACGAATAGCAGGTGTAAAGATACTTCTCAGCAGTATATTTATCTGAAAAAGCATTGTCTATTGTTGCCACGTTATCAGGAACTACATTTAAGTAATCCGTACATGAAGATAACCCGGCTATCACAAATAGTGTGATAATTGAATATTTAATTATTGGTTTCATATTCTTCTTCAATATTTAAAATGATAATTGAACACCACCATTAATAACCATCTGGATAGGATAACCAAGTCCGTTCCCTCCCATCTCAGGATCCCATAACTTAAAACTGCTGAAAGTTAACAGGTTAACACCACTTATATAAATTCTACAAGAGGATATTTTTGCCTTGGCAACCAGCGATCTTGGCAATGAATAACCAATCTCCAGTTGCTTTAATCTCAGGAATGATCCATCACGCATAAATTGTGTACTGGTGCGGTTATTGTTATTTATTACATAGGTAGACAACCTTGGCCAGAGTGCATTTACATCTCTGTTCTCTTCTGACCAGTAACTGTCGGCATAGGCTTCAATCAGCTGGTTGTTTGAGGTGACAGATCCCGTTCCGTCAACATCGAGGAATGGAGCTGTCCAATATGGAGATATCCAAAAAGACTCACGTGCCAGACCCTGGAAGAAACAGGAAAAATCAAAAGACTTATAACCCATGGAAATACCAACTCCATAAACAATTTCAGGAGTTGTCGGATATCCAATAGGAACTATGTCAAGTCCTGAAATTCTATCATCGCCATTGATATCTTTATATTTAATATCTCCGCCTGTATATTCTCCAAATGTCTGTTCTGGAGAATTATCAACCTCTCTTTGGTCAACAAAAAATCTTTCAGCTACATAACCCCACGATTGCTGTATTGGTCTTCCAACTTTAGACAACCATGGTGTTTCAGAATAATCTGGTTCTTCAGCTTTTGTAATTTCAGAATGGGCATACGTAAAGTTTGCTCTGCCCTGAATCCAAAAATCCTTAGTAATATAATCATTGTAATCAAGTGAGATATCAATCCCTTCACTTAATGCCTCACCCACATTTGCTTTAACAGGTGCTTCCAGACCCATGCTGGCAAGTTGAATACGGTCCATTAATATATTGTATCTTAAATCACGGAAGACATCGGCCTGGATCATAAGTTTGTCGAACAAGCCGAGCTCTATTCCAAAATTTAATTTCTTTGCAGTTTCCCAGGTTATCAGGTCATTAGAGTATCTGTCAATTGAGACACCAGTTTTTGAATAGTCATAGTATGTACCAAAAGGGATACTTCTGGCAGCATCATTCATATTAACCTGTGAGAGATAAAAGAAACGATCGGATGGACTTCCAATGGCATCATTACCAACCAGTCCGTATGTGGCTTTCAATTTTAACAGTGTTATCACATTCTTTGCAGGCATGAATTCTTCATTTGATACTATCCATCCTACACCTGCGGATGGAAAGAATCCAAACCTTTCAGCCTCAGAAAATCTCTCTGAACCATTATAACCAAAATTCAATTCTGTAAAATACCTGCTATCATAGGCGTATGTGAATCGTCCGGAAACTCCCAAATTTCTATAGGGAAGAGAGAGTTGCAGGTTACCGGCATTGGCAAACAGCTCTTCTCGCATTGTAAACACAAGAAGCCCGCTTACACCATGCTTCTCCTTAAATTCACGATTATACTGAACTACAGACTCAACATAATATGATGATATGATGTCTTTTGACCCTGGATCATAATTCAGGTACTCTGTACCATCCTCAATATTGAGAGGAGTTAAAAGATATGGCTGATTATTTAATGGATCAGCTATAGGTCTGTAATAAAATGGATCATACGATCTGCTGACTTCAAAGAAAGAGTACCTGTTTGCATTCCCCATCGCCCGTATGCTTAATCCTTCAAGCAAAACTCCTAAATCCTGAGAAATCTCAAATTGAGCCAAAACCCTGTTTGTACTATAATCCTTATAACCTTTAACCATGTCTGCATACGGATTATAATAATCTCCATTTCCATAGTTACCAAACAAGATATGTTTTGTATACTGATTGTCTTCATCGGGTTCATAATAGGGGCGAAAGTAGACGGGGTTCGTACGCATTACCTTATTATACATTGCAGACCCTCCATCAATCGGTCCTGTATAATCATCAAATGTGGTGTTAAAAATAAATTTAGCCTTGGTGGTTTCACTAAGGTTCAAATTTATATTTGCCCGTAAATTATATTTCTTAAGATCGATGTTATTGTTAAAGTTATTCCTGTCATCAACCTCTAGCATCCCATAGTCACGGTTCATGGTAGCAGCGAGATAATACCTTGCCACTTTTCCTCCACCATTTACACTAAAATTCAGACGATGATTGATAGTATAGTCCTTAAAGAGTTCATCATACCAATCTGTTGTAGGATACAGAATCGGATCAGCACCTGCAATGGTCTTGTCAATCTTCTCCAGAGAATATGGAAGAAGACCCAAAGGATCTCTGGTCTTCACCGCCTCATTATGCATTTGCATATAGGTAATCGGATCAGCCAATTCAATGTTCTGAGTAGGTCTTGAAAGAGAAGTTTCATATCGAAGGTTAACTCTGGCTCTACCTTCTCTACCTTCCTTCGTGGTCACATATATTACACCGTTGGCACCCCTGGCACCATATAAAGAGGTGGCGGTGGCGTCTTTCATAATAGAGAAACTGGCAATATCATCGGGTTGCATTCTGGCAAGATCCTCTGAAGTAAGCTCAACACCATCAATCAAAATGAGAGGATCCTTTTTGTATCCAAAAGTGGTTACTCCTCTTACAAAAAATTGTGCATTGTCTTCCCCCGGCTCTCCACTACGCTGATAAGAAATAATCCCGGACATTTTACCGGCCAGTGAAGCCGTCAGGTTACTCGAAGGAAGCTTCAGTTCATCCGGCTGAATTGTTGTTATGGATGCAATCACACTCTCCTTTTTCTGCTTGGCAAAGGCAACAACCGTCACATCCTCTAACTGCTCAGTCTGTTTTTGCATGGTAATATTAAATAGTACCCTATTGCCAACCGGCACTTTTTGAGTCTCTTTACCTATAAAAGAAATCACCAGAATATTCGAGGGAATAACCTCCAGAGAAAAAGTTCCGTCAGCTCCGGTGATTACACCCCTGGTTGTTCCCTCAATGGTTACTGTTGTTCCTGGCAGTGGTTCACCATTTTCATCAACCACAGATCCGGAGATTCTCTTCTTTTCTTGTAAAAAAACCGCTGATTTTGAACCGCCCTCAGCATAGATAGTTGAGCTTTTCCCCAACATACTTCCTGAAAAAAGCAGTACGGTTATCAGGATATATGATAGAAATTCCTTCTGCAAAAAGCCAGTTGCCCGGTATTTTGAAAAGTTCAAGGAGTAAAATTTCTCTTTCATAGATTTAGTTTAGTTTGATTAAATTCATGTAATAGGGCTACACTACATATTTTATGATATAAAAGTCCTGATTATTTCTCTAGATAATCTGCTCATATTTCTCTAAAACAAGGAGTGACTTGCAATCGATAAGTAATATTTATGCAAAAATAAGGAGGATTCTTGCTTATGTCTCCCCAAAAAATATCTAACTATTCTTGTTTTACGGAGTTATCATGGTTTTCAAGATGGTAAAAACTTCCCTTATAGAAGTTATTGAACAGGTAATATACCGACAGTGCATAAATCCCAAATTTGAATAGCTAAATTTCGTATTTTTGTAGTGAAAGAAATTGTGTGTTTTAAAAGAATGCAGAAAATAAAGCAAAATGAAAAAATTATCAGCTAAAATCGCAATCGCAATAAGTATGTTATTATTGAGCAATATTGGATTCTCCCAGGAATTCTACACCCCTTACGATGATCTTCCGGGAGTAATTAAAGCCTACAAACCTGCCTATAGCGAATCTTATCCGCAATGGGCTAAATTGTTATATGACTATCCGGTAAATGCTGATGAAATTAATTTGCAATTCACAGCATATATGAAACAGCATGTTGGTGAAAAAAGTCCGATTATTCGTTACTATAAAATCTGGCAAAGGGCCACAGAATCTTATGTGGATAATAAAGGTGTAATTCAGCTTCCCGATATAAAGAAAATTCAGAGAGATCTGCTGAACTTACAATTGGATTCAAAGAAAAAATCATTGAGTTCAACAAATTCCAATTCAGACTGGACTTTCTTAGGGCCAAAGAATACATACTGGCTTAATTCATCCGGATCTGCCACCGCTCCGAAAGCGTGCCCGTGGCAAGTAAATATATATTCTTTTGATGTAGCTGCTTCAAACAATGACATTATTTATTGCGGAACTGAAACACATCTTGTAAATAAGAGCGCGGACAATGGAATTACCTGGCAACAATCAGGTAAAGACTATCTATTTGGAGGTGCTGTAACTGCAGTGGTAATTCATCCCACAGATCCGGATATAGTTTATGCTGCTGGCGGAAATCAGATCCATAAAACCACAGATGGAGGAACAAACTGGACCCCAATGTTGACCAATTTTTTTAATGCAAGTCGCCTGAAGATTGACCCCAACAACCCGGAAATAATTATCGCCGCTGCAAATTCCGGTATATATATTACTAATAACGGCGGCTCCACCTGGACAAGAAAAACTACGTTGAGAACATGGGATGTGGATATTAAACCGGATGACAGCAATGTAATTTATGGTCTCTATACAAATAGCTCTGGAAACTATATGATCAGTTTGTCAGTTGATGGAGGTGCTACATTTAGTGCCCAATCATTCCCAACAAACATACCTGAAGGAAGTGGAGGTCTGCTGGCAGTAACGCCCGATAATCCGGAGCTTCTTATGACTGTTATGTTAAGTTCTGCTGATGAAGGTACTCCATATGTATATAAGGGATTTTATAATGCAGCAACTTCATCAGTAAGCTCAGAAAAATTTGCTACTGGAAAAACAACTAAATTAGAAATGAACAATGGACAGGGATATTTCGACCTTGTCCTGGAAATATCTCCAATCGATCAAAATATTGTATTTGTTGGAACAACCACATTTTTCAAATCAACAGATGGTGGAATAACGTATGGTGCAATTGGAGGTTATTGGGGAGCCTTTTCCATACACCCCGATATCCAGGATCTTAAACTACTTCCAAGCGGAAAAACATGGGTCTCTACGGATGGTGGATTTTCATACACAACAGATAATTTTACATCTACCGCCAACTACTTTTCCCGAAACGACGGGATCGTTGGATCAGCTATGTGGGGGTTTGACCAGGGATGGAATGAAGATATAATTGTTGGTGGCAGATACCATAATGGGAATACAGCACTGGCTGATTTTTATGGGGAGAAGGCCCTGCGAATGGGTGGAGCAGAATCTCCAACAGGATGGGTCATCCATGGCAAAAGCCGGCATGTTGCCTTTAACGATTTGGGCAATGGCTGGATTCTTCCAAAAACGGCTGAAGGCAAACCTGAAGGTCGGTTTATATTCAGTAAATTTCCCAATATGGTAGAATATGGCGGACGAAGGGGAAACCTGCTACACCACCCAAAATATTATAACCTTATTTATGTAGGAGAAGGAAATGGATTCTGGGTAAGTGATGATATGGGCGTTAGTTTCGATCTCTATTACACATTCCCGGGGGATGTACGCTACATGCAAAATAGCTTTAGCAATCCTAATGTAATTTATGCTGATATAGTTGGATATGGCCTATATAAAACCCTCGATGGCGGAGAAACATGGGATAGGAAATCCTCCCTTACAGGAGGAACTTATGGTAACTCAGGATGGAATGGGAAACTGTTTTTTGCCATATCACCCACCAATGCCAATGTCATCTACGCCTGTCTGTCAAACGGAGCATGGTCGGCTGATATTGGAAAAGTTTTTAAATCAACCGATGGTGGTGATACATGGCTGGATTGGACAGGATCAACATCAGAAATTCTGGAATGTATTGTGATACAACCTGATGCCTCTGGAAAGGATTTACTATACTTATTCACCACAGCTAAAGCAGGAAAATCAGCCAAAGTACTTTACCGGGATAATTCTATGTCAGATTGGGCAGATTATGGCACTGAATATCCGGTCGGAATGAATGTCAATCTTGCAATGCCATTTTTCAGGGATAGTAAGATTCGAGTGGGAGGATCCGCCAGTGTATGGGAATCACCACTGGCAGTAACAGATTTCAAACCAATTATTAATCCATGGGTTCAAAAAGCAATCTTCAACTGCAATGAAGACACGCTCTTTTTCGATGACCACTCTATCCTGAATCATGCCGGAGCTACATGGAACTGGACAATCACGCCTGAGCCTGAATTCATCAGTGATCCGGATATCAGAAACCCTAAAGTGATTCTTGGAGAGCCGGGAAGTTATAATGTAAAACTAACTGTTAATCAGGGAGGGGAAAGCTATTCAAAAACTGTATATAATATGGTGACTTCAACAACTTGTCCTTCATTGAACGATTGCAGTAATCCGGCTGAAATTCCTAAAGAAAACTGGTCCCTTATTTATGCTGATAGTGAGGAGCCTGGTCGTCCCGGAACAAATACTTTCGATGGTGATGATGAAACTTTCTGGCACACTGCCTGGTCGCAGGTTGATCCCGATACACCATATCCTCATGAATTACAGATAGATATGGATTCGGTTTATGAAGTACACACCTTTACCTATCTCCCCAGACAAAGTGGTTCAAATGGCAGAATTATGGACTACGAGCTTTTTATCAGTGAAGAGAGCAGTGATTGGGGTTCTCCTGTGAGCACCGGGTCATTTGAGAACTCAAGTGCACCGCAAACCATTGATCTGGATATGCCTGTATTGGGACGATATTTCAGATTTGTAGGACTTTCAGAGGTAAATGACGAGCCCTTTGCTACTGTTGCTGAATTTACACTGAATGGTTGCTACAAAAAAGTAGATACAACAACAATTAACTACAATCTTATTGAGAGCAGGTATCTGACTGCTTTTCCTGTACCGGCAAACAATCTGGTTAATATTTCTCTGCCAAATAGTGGTAAACACACTTTCTCTGTATACTCATCTTCAGGACAACTAAAGGAGAAGGGTGAGATTGAAAATGCAAGTGACACCTTTAGACTTAAGCTTGAGAGTTATCAGGCTGGTATATATATTATTCAGCTTGTTGATGGGAAGGGAGTGATTTATAGGGTGAAGTTCGTGAAGGAATAACAGAAAAGTTTACCGCAGAGTTAGGTAGGAGTCGCTGGCGCTGATGCGCAGAGTTGCGCGGAGTTTTGATGCTGCAGGGCGTAATTGGAGGAAGAGCGGAGGAGAACAGAGAGCGGAGGAGAACAGAGAACATAAGAGCGAGAACAGAGAGCGGAGGAGGGCTGATTCATTTTGAAGCTACGCCAGAGAGGCCTTTATTGTCATCATAGCTGTTAACTATTCTTCGAATACCATCTTTCATTGAGCTTACGTTAAAGTTTAAGAGCAATCCTACTTTGCAATTAGACAGTTTCAGATAAGTTAATAATTGAGCAGTATGAATATCATCAAAAGCTGCAATAGATTTTATTTCTATTATAACATGGTTTTCTACTAATAAATCAACTCTATATCCAGCATCAAGTTTTATATTCCTGTACATTAGAGGAAGAGATTTTTGCTGCACAACAGAAAATCCAGCAGCTTTTAATTCATAAGCAAGAGAAAATTCATATGAAGACTCTAGTAAGCCGGGGCCCAATTCAGAATGAACCTGGTAAGCACATTTAAGAATGTTGTAAGTTAAATCATTTACTTGCATAGTTTTTAATCATTAATGTGATCAAAAACTAAAATATCGGCCTAACACCCAAATACTTTTTTCTTAGCACCTATAATCTTTCATTTGCATAAGTAATCTGCAAAAGATTTCAACATCACTTCAGAGATTTATCACCTTACTCCTCTCTAACTCCTACACCCACCCTGCAGCATCAAAACTCCGCGAAACTCTGCGAATAAGCGCCAGCGACTCTCACCTAACTCTGCGGTAAAAACAAAGAGCCCCAAATTTCTTTGGAGCTCTTCAATATAGAGTGTACTATTCAGTTTCCTGAACTCGTTTCCTCAAACTAGTCAACAACCAGCTTAGTGGTGTAAACATCGCCTTCAGATTTAATCTGTATAATATAGAGTCCTTGAGTACTGATCTCAAATTGCTCAATATCTGCAGTCTTCTCTCTTGAGAATACCAATGCGCCCAATGTGTTATAAATCTTAATAGTCGCATTATCTCTCTCAATAGCAACATTGATCATTCCTGAACTTGGATTTGGATAAATAGATATACTTTGTCCAAACTCTTGTCCATTAATTCCCACTACTACCACATTAGTACAAGCTGAAGTAGCTGAACATGATCCTACAGTCACCACGACTGCATAGTCACCAGTTACAGTAGGTGTAAACTGACCATCAGTTGCACCAGCAACATCAGAATTATCAGAACAGTCAATCCACTGGAATGTTGCTCCAGTTGCATCTACTGTTAATACACCGTCAGTTTCTGTTACAGTAAAGTCAATCTTTGGATCCACTGCTACTACAACTGTATCAGTATTTGTACAACCGTTCGCATCAGTTCCTGTGACAGCATATGTCATATTAGAGGCTGCAAAAGCAACACCATCCAAAACATCATTATCCCACTCATACGTGTCAGCTCCACTTCCTGAAAGTGTAACTTCAGCACCGAAACAAACTTCCAGATCATCTCCGGCAGAAACTGCAGGAAGTGCATTTGCAGTAATCATATCTGTCTTAACCTCATCGTCGCTTCCACTTGTCTGTGTAGCTGTAAGAGAGACATCATATACACCAGCATCCACATAAGTTACAATAGGATTCTTTTGGCTACTAACTGCGGGAGTTCCTCCCTCAAAAGTCCATGACCAGGCAGTAGGTGTATTTGTTGACATATCATTAAACTGCACCGAACTTTCTACACAAACAACAACGCTTTCAGCTGAGAATTCTGCAACAGGGATGTCTGCAGATAGCTCAGCAATAGTAATGGTATAATCTTCAACTTCTCCATCAGAGAAACCACCATAAGCATCACTATAATCTCCCGGCTCGTGGTATCTTCCAACCACCCTCATCCTTGTCTCACCTAAAACTGCATCAGCTGGCACAACAACATCAACGGTATCAATGCCTCCGGTCATAACTTGTTCATCAGCATCCAATACACCATCATTATCCCAATCTACCCATACAAACTGGTATCTCTTTGCATTGTCACCCCAAATATTTGTATGATTTACATGCAACTTATAAGACTCTCCTCTATACACTTCAAAAGGCATATCAACATAATGAACATATTTTTCCTCAGAGTTATCAGTATAATTTGCAAAAGCATTACCAAATTCAACGGTATCTACATATACATAGTTAGCACCAACATTTGGTATGAGATAATTAACAGTGATGAAGTCTGTCTTGGTCAGCGTTCCAGCTGCTGTACCTCCAGTTGTTACTAAGGTCACTTCATAAGTCCCTAGTTCGCTATATACGATACCACCAGGACTTTGCTCAGTTGAAGTTGCGGGAGTTCCTCCCTCAAATGTCCACAGCCATCCAGTTGGATCACCGGATGAGAAATCAACAAAATCAATTGATCCCCCTTTTTCAGTAAATGTTGCATTTGAACCAAACTCAGCACCGCTGATTGCTACCAGAATATTAAATTCCGAACAAGAAGCCCATTCACCCCCATTTTTTTCAGATTTAGCCAAAAACTTAACAAAGCGACCATTTACTGGTGGTGTGGCAATAGGTGATTCAAACATTTCTGTCCTCGTATCAGCCCAATTACCATCCCATGTACCACTGTCTGCCAATACATAAGTCTCGGCATCAATACTGGTCAAGACTTCATACTGTGCAACAGTTCCGTTGGCCCCGCCTGATCTTGGTGCATATTCAAAACCAACCATATCATAGTTAGCACCAAGGTCAATGATTACATAATGAGGATATAGATCTAATTGGTTAGCCCATGCAGTATGCCAGATAGTTTCCGGATCACCATCAATCATATTAACAGCAAAACCTCCTGTAGGTACCTCTTCACTGTCATAATCAATGATTGTCCAATCATCTTTAGCAAGTGACTTCACAGTTGGAGTTGCTTTTACAATGATATAGTCTTCCTTTACCAGTGTGTCATTATCAAGCACACCTGCTTGAGGTGTCATTACAAGACTAACATCCAGCGTATCGCCAACAGAATATTTTACTATAGGATTCTGATCTCCCGATGTTGCAGGGTCACCACCCTCAAACGTCCACTCCCAACCTGCAGGAGCACCTGAAGAAAGGTCTGTGAAATTAATCGTTTGTGATGCAAAAATTTCAGTTTTATTAGCAGTAAAAGCTGCTCCATAAAGTGATCCCTTCATGTTAAATTCCGAACCGGAAGCATCACTTGGATTATTATTTCTATCGGAGAGCATGTAGAAAATAACATATCTGCCGATTTTTGGAGTAGCAAAAAACTCATTTCTCTCAACATCCCATGGAGAGGTCCAGAGTCCTGAATGAACAGCTGTTTCCCATGTTGCACCAATATCATTATCAGGAAGCTCCTTAGTGATATAAAGCTGATGTTCAGCAATCGTACCATTCCCTCCTCCTGATCTTGGAGCATATGAGAAACCTTCCAGATCGTATGTTGCACCAAGATCAAAAATGATTGTGTGCGGATACAAAGGTTTATTAACATCCGACCAGTTATCATGCCAGAATGTAGCAGGATCCCCGTCAAATAAATTAACAACAGGTCTTGCACCAAGCTCGGAATCAACATATACAATAGACCAGTCAGCCTGAGAGATATTTGGACTGTCAGCAGTAATGTAATTCTCTCTTACCAGTGTATCATTTTGAGTATCATCACCTGAAACAGGTTTTGTTATTAATGTTACATCATAATTTCCAGCAATATTATACACAACGGTAGGATTCTGATCCGTTGAAGTTGCAGGCGTTCCGCCTTCAAATATCCACTCCCACTCAACAGGATCATTACCAGATTCATCAGTAAATGATACCGACTCGCCTCTCATTACTACAGTTTGATCAGCAGTAAATTTTGTTCCTAAGACCAAAATATTAAATTCTGCACAATGCATGTGCAACTGATCTGGTTGCCCGGATTCTCCAATAAACTTTATGTAGCGTCCTGTCTTTGTAAAAGCTTCCGTGCGTATAACGTTGCTATAGGGAGCATCCCACAATCCACCTGCAACTGAATCCCAGGTCACATTATCCACACTCGTCCAGAATGACATAGTATCTGGTACACCAACAGTATAGTTTACTCTTGGTGTAAACTCAAATCCAATCATATCGTAAGATTTTCCCAAATCAACAATCATATGATGTGGAAATGGAGGATCAGGGTCTGTTAGTGACCACTCAGTATGCCAAAAAGTGCTGACATCACCATCAAAAGCATAAGGCGCTTCCCTGTTGGGTTCTTCGCTGTCTGCTTCGAGCAGCACCCAGTCAGCCTGCGATATTGGCTTCTGAGCATTAATGCTCCCGATACCAATAAACATTGCTAAAATTAATAAGTAGATTCTTTTCATAGGTAAAAAATTTTAGTGAAAAAAGTTTTTGTTATAGTTCATGTTAAAATTGACTTATATTTTAATATGCTAAAATTCGAGATTTTTTACTGAACAGGTCTGTCAAATTCATACAGAAATAAGGAATGAAGCTTGTCAAATGAGTAGGATTTATGCAAAAACAAGGAGACTTTTTACAAAAAAAATCTGAAACCACACTATTTTCAATCAGATTGCTAATTAAAACATAAGTATGATCTAATACCAGATAATTCTATATATCGCTGCTAATGTATATGTTATAATATTTTTTACCATGCTGAAATTACTACTGTCTACCAAGATTTAAAAATCCAGCTACATGTAACTTGTCAGGAATATATCTCAAACCCAAAAATCTACTTTGAACAGACCCAATCTCTATCAGATTACTTATCCATAGAAAATTGTAATTTTACCCAATGTGTTAATCACACTCCCATTGCAAAAAAAGAGCGTTTTTTAACCATAGTATTATTAATAATGCTCGTTTAATTCAGTAAATGATATGCATGCTTTATTGAAAAATAAACACTGTCTCAATAGCAGACAATATTGGATCACATCCTCCATAATACTATTGATTACTGTTCAGCTTTTATCATTTAACTTAATAAATGCACAACAGAGTGACATCTATTTTCAACAGATATCAAATGAAGAAAACCTGTCACAATCAACGGTAAATGCTATTCTCAAGGATAAGATTGGATTTGTGTGGTT
>JAUUZQ010000113.1 GCA_030589895.1 Bacteroidales bacterium | reverse complement strand
GGGAATCTTCGACTCGTCGTAGAACGACCAGATCTGTATAGTGTTTCTATCAATGGTAATTATATTGAAAAGGAAGATGGAGAATGGTGGCTTGATAGGAGCTTTGGTGTATTCCAAATTAAGAAATTTGTCAAGGCGGGAGAGAATATTGTTAGCCTGATAGCTGATCCTATGTCGGTATATTGTGAGTTGGAACCTGTATATTTATTAGGAGATTTTAACGTGATGGCACTTAGTCAGGGATGGCTAATCGGTAATGGTGAAGAGATGGAAACAGGATCATGGAAGGAGCAAGACTATCCATTCTATTCAGGGGTAATGGATTATACTGCATCCGTAGTTCTGGAAAACAGAGGAATGACTAAAATAGTATTGCCAGATTGGAGTGGAACAGTTGCAGCAGTATATGTAAATGGAAAGAAGGTTGGCCAAATTTTTTCTTCCCCCGGAGAGCTCAGAATAGATAAATTTGTAAAAAGAGGAGATAACGATATATCAGTGAGTGTTTTTGGGTCTCTTAAGAACGTACTTGGACCGCATCATAATGTAAAAAGTATTGGTATTGTGACTCCATGGAGTTTTAAATATGCTCCTGAAATTCAACCATCAGGCTTGGAATATGATTTGTTTGATTATGGTTTGATGGACCCGTTTCAAATAGTAGTTTCGAAGTAAGCTGGCAGCACCATGGTCTTAGGTCATTATCCATTCAACAGCTGCATTTATAGTTGAGAATGGTTTTACTCTCATCTCTTTCGTTTTAGTTTCTACATAAGAAGGGAATACAATTTGCTTAGGATTATTCGTAATAACAGCCAGTTTTATTTTTGTCAATTGCTCGGTTTGCTCCATGAATTCTATTACAGCTTTAAAGCTATCCATAGTCATTTTAAGTTCGCAATTTTCAAGATTGGTAATTATTCCCAAGAGGGTTTCGGTAAGTAAATTATTTTGAATTAAGTATTTCCATGAATCGATAATATCCACAGCTGAAACTATGCCAATAAAATTCCTGACCAATATTTGATTGGGAAATTTAGCATGTTTTTGGTATTCAAAATTCATTAGAGCAATCGTTTCTTAATGTTACTATTATCACAAATTACAAATTTGTCAGGTATGAGCGTCATGTTTTGTAAAAATTTTGACTATTATCAGTAAATTAACATTTAGAAAAAATAATTAACGCTTTCTTAATATTTCCATGGCAGTCATATACCCACTATAAATTGCTCCTGAAAAGCCACCTCCAAATTTCCCCCAGGCTGATGCTATATGTAGGTTATGTAATGATTCTACTGTCTCCACCGGTTTTCTGTTTGGATTTTGAGCAAAGCCATAAACAGCACCTTCCGGATTAAGTGTATAACGCTTAATTGTTTTTGCTGTTCCAACTTCAACATGACTGATAATCTCAGTTACCCCGGGGATCAGCTTTTCGAGACGAGAAGTGAAAATTTCAGCGACCTCATTTTTCCTGATCTTGTATTTTTCCTTTGAGAGATTCTCCCAGTCCTCCAGGTAATCAGTTACGCATATTGCCCCCACACTTTTACCTTCAGGTGCGAGTTGAGAGTCAACCTGACTATAGTCCACAAAGGTGAAGCTCCTTTTTGAAAAATCATCTCTGTTATTCCTGACAATATCTTTTTGATCTGCAATGCTTTCATCAAAAATGAAAGTGGAGTAATATTTATGGCCAAAATCTTTCAATGATTTTGAAAAGCCAAAATAAACAGTGAGCAGTGAAGCGGCAACAGCATTTGGCTCAATCTGTTTTCTCAGCTTAATCCCATGCTCGCTGCTCATCATTTCTGCAATGTTCAATAATGCTGCATTGGCAATATACTCTTTTGCCCTTGCAGTAATTTCAATGTGCTTGTCGGACAAGGCATTCTTGAAGACTATACTTGTAATGCTGGCTTCGTCTGTATTGATAGCAGTAACTTTATGACTTAACAACACTTTTCCTCCATTTTCCCTGATGATTTCCATAAGCCGGTCGGATAGTTTCTGTGAACCACCTTTTATAAAATTTGCTCTGCCGTGAAAATAGGCTGCTTCAGCTATTGAGAAATATCGAAGTGAGAGTGAATAGGGATCATCATGAAAATATCCAAGGTTCCCAAGTAGAAAAAGCTTGATATCTTCATTTGTAAAGATTGAATCCAGGTACTCACCAATACTAATATCAGGTTTATCGCGCTCCAAAATATTAATTCTCCTGGCGTTCATTAATCTATCAAAATAGGAGTCAATGCCATCTGACTGGTCCGGGAATTTATTCTTTAAGAGATCAATGGCTTCTTCCTTATTGTGTGGCATGACGAGATCTAAGCGACCGTTGAAGAAGCGATAGAATTCCGGCACAGGAAGAAATTCAACACCATCAAGAACACCTAAATCCTGAAACATTTTGGTTTTCCCATCGCCGGGATGAAGTCCATCCATTTCGTGCAGTCCCACCTCCATTGTAAACTCTTTGCGTTTAAATGTTGTGGCGCATCCTCCCGGACGATCATGTTGCTCAAGTAGTAATACTTTTCTTCCTTCTTTGGCCAATTTTGCTCCAGCAGTTAGTCCGCCGAGTCCACCTCCAATTATTATGATATCGTATGTCATGTTATTTGTATAAGTGCTAATGTTCCTGTAGTGATTAAAAACAATTTAGGACTAATCTCCAATTTTAAACATTATCCTTCAGGTATAGGGCATCTCTTAAACTCTTTCTCTCTGTCAAACAGGAATCTGTATGTTTTATACGTTTTTACTTGTTTTGTGCCTACGGATAAAAATATCTTTTTCATTTTCGGGTTGAAATCACCAACCCATGAAAATTCAATCTCTGTATAATGATTTTTTCTTTTAAAGACTTCCTGAAGTTGGAGAATAATAGCTGCTTCAACTCCTCTTCCCTGAAATTCAGGTATTACTCCCATAAGAACACCCCTGGCACGTGTCATTGTTTTCTTCTTCTTCAGGTACAATAACTTGAGCTTATTGAAAAGATCGAGTTTGCCATTCATATGCTTCAGGATCATGTTTACATCAGGATACATCAGATATATGGCTATCGGTTTCTTGTTGTGATAGGCAATCCAAATAAATTCCTCCTCAATGATGGACCTGACTTTTTTTAATGTAGCCATGATATATCTCTTCTCCAATGGTTTAAAATCCTCTTTGAAAGAGGCCCATGCTTCATTAAATACTGCTACAAAATCAGTAATATGTCTGTCAAGTTGTTTAAATTCTAAATGTTCAAATGTATATTCAGGTTTGTTTGCAATCCAGGTAGCAATTTTCTCAAATCTGGGAGGGAGCGGTTTGCTAAGGTCAAGATGAAATCCTTCCTGATTAAAATACGTAAGAAAGCCATAGGTTTCAAACAGAGACTGATAATATGGAAAATTATAGGCAATTTCATAGGAAGGGTGTGTAAAGCCTTCGACCAACAGCCCCCAATATTTATCAGTTTCCCCAAAATTTACAGGACCATCCATTGCTTCAATCTTTCGCTCTGACAACCAGCTTTTAGCTGTGTCGAAAAGAAGGTTTGCAGCATCCTGATCATTTACACATTCAAAAAACCCTATGCCCCCGGTAGGCTGATCATATGAATCAGCAGAGTTTGTATCTATAAATGCTGCAATTCTGCCAATAACCAGCCCTTCATCATTTCTAAGAATATACCTGATAGCCTCACCATGGTTAAAGTAATCGTTCTTAGATGGATCGAAGACGGCTTCAATCTCATGATCGAATGGACAAACCCACCATGGATCTTCTTTGTAGAGGCGTTTTGGCAATTTAAGAAACTCATTTCTGCCTCTTCGGTCTATAACTTCAGTTATTCTCATGACATTTGATTTTATTGCTTACCATAGATATCATCAATAAGAGATTTGTATCTCTGTGCCACAATACTTCTTTTTAACTTGAGAGTTGGAGACAGATCGCCCGACTCAGGGGTCCATGCGTCTTTAACCAGGCGGAATCGCATAATATGTTCGTGCTTATTGAAGTGTTTATTGATCTTATTTAGCTCATCTTTAAAATTATTTTGAGTTTCCGGCATACAGATCAGTTCTTCATTAGTTGAGAAGGCAATGCCTTGTTCATCTGCCCAAATTTTAAGTTGTTCAAAATCGGGGACAATGACTGCGCTGGCAAATTTCTCACTCTCTCCAATTACCATTATCTGGTCAATTATAAGCGACTCCTTACAAATATTCTCTATGACCTGTGGAGCGATAAATTTCCCATTCGATAGTTTAAATATCTCTTTCTTTCGATCAGTAACAGCTAAAAATTTACCGTCAACAAGGTGCCCAATATCTCCTGTGTGGAACCATCCGTCTTTGTCAATTGCTGCTGCAGTAAGTGCCTCATCTTTATAATAACCCAGCATCACGTTGTGACCTTTACAAAGTATCTCTCCATCTTCAGCAATCTTAATTTCCACACCATCAATCAATGCGCCAACAGTTCCGAGTTTACAGTCAGGTGCAATTTGTCGGTTTATGGTAATTATTGGTGATGTTTCAGTAAGACCGTACATATTTAGAATTTTAAGTCCTGCTGCCCAAAAAACCCTCTCCAGACGTGGCTGAAGTGCTGCGCCACCACATCCTACCAATCTAACGTTTCCTCCGAGTGCAGCTCTCCATTTTGAAAAGATCATCTTATCTGCAATCTTGAGTTTTCTTTCATAGAGCCATCCATTTTCTCCAAAGGGCTTATATTTTAATCCGAGACCGACAGCCCAGAAAAACATCTTGTGTTTAAATCCCGTGAGTGTGTTTCCCTTTGCAATAACATTGTCATATACTTTCTCCATGACCCTGGGGACAGCATCAAAGCCATCTGCCTGAATCTCTTTCAGGGCTTTGACAAATGCACCCATATTCTCAGCGTAGTAGATTCCGGTACCGCTGTATTGCGATTGGTAATTTCCCAAACGACCTCCAACATGGCATAGAGGCAAAATACTTAAGTATTTGTCATCTGCAGTAAGAGCGAATACACTTGAAGCTGCAATGCAATTTTTTACCATATTCTCATGAGACAGCATTACTCCTTTTGGAGTACCAGTTGTTCCGGATGTGTAGATCAGTGAAGCAAAATCACTTTCCTTGATAGAAGCCTTGATCTTCTCCAGCTCTTCCGTCCATTTATTCTTATTCTCTGCACCCAACTCAGTTAATTTTCTCCAATATGGTAGATTATCCTCAGAATCAAATAGATAAATATCTTTTTCAATACTATTTTTCTTACAAGCAGGGAGTAATTTATCATAGAGTTTCCTGTCAGAGACAAATACCATTTTTGCCTCAGAATGCTTCAGAATATATGTGTACTCATCTTCACTTAATGAGGTGTACACGGGAACATGAACCACCCCGCACATTGCCATGCCATGGTCTGCAAAATTCCACTCTGGCCTGTTGTTCGAGATGGTAATGATCTTATCGCCTTTTTTTATACCATATTCTAACAATCCAAAAGCAAAATTATAACAGGTGTCAATAAATGTATTTGTAGAATAGGAAATCCATTTCCCATTTTGCTTTGCAGACAGGGCCTCCTCTTTCTGAAATTTCTGATTGTACCTTTCAAGCAGATCAAATGTTCTTGTTACTTTCATAATGTTGGGGTTTGGTATATTATTGTACTAATCTACAAAAAAGGAAGGAGAAGAGGAAGTGGGGGGGTGGAGCATAATACTCTTTAACTGTTTCATGTAATTTTTATTATTCGATACAACTTTCCAGTAAACCTACGTTTAACTCTGCGATCTTGTATTCTACAATTTAAATTTTGTACTCTGAATTCTGCACTAATTATGGTATAAATCCAATTCTCCCTCAAGTTCCACAGCAATCACAGTAATATATTCATCTATTACTTCTTCAGGAACATCGATATAAAGAATACCTGGTATTTTTTGCCAGACCGCACCTCCAAACTTCTTAGAAGTCAGCACCTGATCCGAACCAACAACCCTGATATTTTTAATAACATTTCTTATGCCTTTTAGTGTAATGTACTCTTTTGGAGTATCTAACAAATAGAGATATACTATATTTTTCTCTTTATTTAGTGTTGTAGGACCATAAAAATGGCCATTTGGAAGTCCGCGTTTTGTGAGATATACAGCTTCTTCATGTTTACTAATCCAGGAGCCTAAATCTTTAAGTACCTGAACCTGTTCATCCGGAATTGTACCATCTTCTTGCGGACCAATGTCCAACAATAAATTTCCGCCTGTACCCAGACACTCAGCAAAAGTCTGGATTATCTGTCGGGATGATTTGAAATTAGTATCGCTCTGACGAAAACCCCAGTTGTCGTTTATGGTCATACACAATTCCCATGTTCCATCAACAGGATTTATGGGTACTCCCTGTTCAGGAGTTGCATAATCACCATAGCCGGACATCCTGGAATTCAATATTGCCTCGGGTTGTGCTGAAAGTATATACTCTCTGAGTTCCTCCATTTTCCATTGCTCAGCCGTTCTTTCCCAATCTCCGTCAAACCAGTACAGATCGGGATGGAATTGCTCCATAATCTCAGTGATTTGTCCCCTGTGAAAATCAAGGAATCTATCCCATGCTTCAGGATTTTCTTCTCCTTTAGCAGGATATGCAAAAGGATTCCTATCTCTGTCACCTTCAAAACCCGGAGGAACAATAGATGCATAATCAGGATGAGACCAGTCCAGATGAGAATAGTAGAGACCAACCTTCAGGCCTTCATCTCTGAGTGCTTTTACATAAGGAGTGAGTAGGTCACGTCCAGCAGGTGTCTTATTCACCACACTCAAATCTGACATCTTTGTATCCCATAAAGCAACACCATCATGATGTTTACTGGTTAGCACCGCATATTTAGCACCTGCTTCTATAAAGAGTTTGGCCCACGCAGATGGATCGTATTTGCTGGCTGTAAATCCATCTGCCTGTTTCATGTAGTCATCGTATGAAACCTCCTTATTAAAAAATGCCCATGATTCTGCAGTTCCGTTTACCGCATAAATACCCCAGTGAATGAATATCCCAAGTTTGGCTTCTTCAAACCATCGCATCTTAAGGAGACTCGCTTCATCCTGTTGCATTGTTTTGTAATGTGCAGGGACATTATTTTCCTCTTTCACAGTTGTTTCTTCTTTAACCGCAGTATCCTTACAGCCTAATAGCCCTATCAGTAATAATCCAATAAGAGGGAGTATTTTAATTGTAGATTTCATGAGGAGTGGTTTGTTTAGTGTTTAATATTATATGGATCAATAATTATTTGAGAATATTAAGGTATTAATTAAACTGTTTAGATAGCAGCAATATATTAGAATTTAATCCTACTCTTAGATATGCTCTTTAATTATATTGTTCTTTAAATATTTCTATTAGTTTTTCGGTTGGAATGATCTTGTTGGGGTATTTATTCATCCTGGTAAGCACCTTGTTAGTAGCCATGGGGCTTAGTCCTATGCGTATGCCAATGTCCTTCAAAAATTTAATTTCCACATCGCTGGTTTCATTGTCGATATTCATAAGCAGAACCAGACGGTGGAACTGCAATATCCGTTCAAATTCAGATTCAGGGGGCGTAAATTCGATATATTTTTCGAATAGTTGATCGAAATCATCTTTACTTATATTGAGTGATTGGGATATGGTCAGTAAAAAAACATACTCTTTTTCACGCATTTTGTTGTCGCATCGTGCAAGTTTAATAAGCTCAGATAGAAGACTAAGTTTTTCTTTCATTGTTTTGAGGGTTTGTTGACCAGTGTGATCAATTTAAAGCGCATATTCAACACTTATTGAGGAATAATTTTTCATTCTGAGGATATTGGTGAGTTGTGCAACTATTTGTCTGTAAAATTATCAAGCCACGGTCATTTTTTTCTTTTTAATTGAATTTGATTCAACATCAGGAGCGCGCTCCTGATGTTGAACTCGCTTCATCTCTTCAAATTCTTCCAGATGTTCCATATCCAGATATATTTTTCCATATGCCCAGTCCTCATGCCATTCCTTCAGTAATGCCGTAAATAATCTTAAACAACTTTTTGGGTTTGGGAAGATTCTGACCACCTTACTTCTTCGCTTTAGCTCCTGGTTTACCCTTTCGATCATATTAGTGGTCCGTAAACGTTTATGGTGCTCTGCCGGTGCAGCGTGATACACACCCAGAGTCTCCCATGCATGTTCTGAGATTAACTCCGCTAATTTTGGATGCTTATCCTGGTAATCCTCAGCAATCTGATCCATTGTAGCCTGAGCATCTTCATATTTCTTACAATCCCAGGAATCGCTGGTCTCTGACCAAGCGGTATCCATGCCCTAAACATGACGATGGCCCTCAGAATCGACCTCAATTATCAACAGTTACTGACTTATTTTGAATAGTAACGTTTAAAAAAAAAAGAATAGGGCAGAACTCTGCCCTATTCAATATAAAAATTAAGCTATTTCTAGTTAATATCCAAGATTTTGTTCAAGCACAGCTTCAGTATTCCTTTCAATCTCACTGAATGGAATAGGCCATAAGTTGTGATATTCTTCAACTCCATTCGACGCATATAAGCCATTATGCATGGGATCATGCAATTTTACTCTTTCAGCTAATTTACCGAGTCTCATAAGTGTAAGAATTCTTAACTCCTCGAACCCAAGTTCCCTGGCTCTTTCATCCAGGATATAGTCAATGTCCACATCGCCGGCAGCAACAAGCGTGGCATTGGCCCTTGCCCTGACAACATTTATATCTGTAGCAGCACTTCCCTGATCATTATTTCCTAAATGTGCCTCGGCCCGTAATAAATAGGTCTCTGCAAGACGCATATAGTAAAAATCGCAGTAGGAATTACTGGCGCCCCAACCCACTAAACCTGTTGCTGCATCCAGAACTGCTTCATCCGGGAAATTATTGATTGGTGTTCCTTTTACTATGATAGCCGACCAATCTCTGTTATATGCATTTGCGGAATTTGCTAAAGCACCGCTTTCTACTATTTTCTGTCCATAATATGCCGATGCAGGATTATCAGCTACAATATCCCGAATAATATTATGTTCCGAATTTCGCATATCATTGGGATCAGTTACCCAAAGGTCGTCAAGATAGTATTTTGAAGGTGCCATCCAGCCAATTCCACGTCCTCCATTATGATTACTGGGCCCAATAAAAAGATTCACTCCATCTGAAGCACCTGTTAGCCCCTTATATTGCGGCACTAAGAAACGGGGAAGATTGCTGCCTTTGCCACCGCCCTCAGCCAGATATTCGTACTGTGCAACCCAAATCGCTTCAGTATTTATACCTCCATTACGGTTATGGTTTCCGCGCCTGAATAGGTCCCAGTACACATCACCAGGTTCATCCATGCGAGTACCAAACCTACCTGTCATCAAAGCGTAACCTGAATTGTCAATAACAGCAGAAGCTGCAGATATGGCCTTACCGTATTCTCCTGTAATAATATAGAGTTCAGCTAAAAGATGGTTGGCAGCACCTTTTGTCAATCGCCCATCTTCGCCTAATTCACTTACGTCCGGAAGGTTGCTTACTGCAAATTCCAAATCTGCGATACATTGTGCCCAGACTTCTGCTCGTGTTGCCCGCACGAAGTCTCTTTTGGGGGCTGACAATTCTTCCAGGATAATGGGTACACCTCCAAACTGAATACCGAGGTTCCTGTATGCAAATGCCCTCATGAACATCGCCTCAGCCTTTAACATATTTCGCTCAGCCTCAGACGGGAATTCTATATCTTCACCATCGATTCGCTGAATAACTACATTGGCCTCAGAAACTATCTGATAGTACCTCTGCCAAAACGCACCGATATGGTAGGTCTCAGGTTTGATCTTATCAATGTATGAATTTAAATCATGTGTAGGGTCAATGGCATCATAAGCAATATCGGAAGTATAATGATAGACATAATTACCAGTATGCTGTGACCACATAATGTTGTTATCCACCGTTTCATAAATCCTTGCCACTGCTGAATTAAATTG
>JAUUZQ010000116.1 GCA_030589895.1 Bacteroidales bacterium | reverse complement strand
AGCTGAATCTTTTTCGATTTTTGCTGCTGTAATAAGTTCAGGAATAGCATAAGTGTATCCTGTTTCAAGAAGGTATTCTGCAGCTGCAATCCTTACAATTGCTGAATGGTGTCTCAGAAGTCCCATTGACCATCTTATCGAAGGTCGTGATCTAATGGAATGAAGGTTTTCCAGCGAAGCAATAACGATAGAATCATTTTCATTGTATAAATCCCAATGCCAGGATTTTTCTCTATTGATCTGATCAGAAAAAAAGAGGATTTCCTTCTGATTAAGATAGGGCCGTATTACTGTGCTGTCATAGCTTATCAGCGGAGCATCAATAACATAGCGAGCCATTCTTGGCACCATCCAGCGCATGCCGGCTGTGGCCTCTGGGTGTCCAACAGAAACTATAATCTTACCTTCTCCATATTCAGAGATTATAAATGAGGGTTTCCCGGGTGTCAGATCTCTTGGATCTTCATCTTTTGTTGCAATATCAGAGATAATTGTTCCAATAACTGTCGGGGAGTCCGTATGGTCCATTTTGTATATGGGTCCATCATAGAACTGAATAAACAAAGAGTCAAGATCTGCCAGCTCAGGGAATATCTCTTCTCCTTTTTCATTTAACTCAAATGCGATAAGGCCTCTTCCTCTATTGTAATGTTCCCGATAGTTACTGGTATTTAACATTTTAAGGCTCGGATAGCCCTCTGTTGTAGCGAGCAAATATCCTCCAGCACAGATTCCGACAATACCTTTCCCTTTTTTCCCGGTGAATTGTTTTACCCTGTCTGCTCCTGATTGTCCCAGACTGAGATATTCTGTGCTTCCGCTTCCCCCGGGAAAGATCAGGACATCAATCGAATCCAGTTTTCCGTTTTGTATATCAATTGGCGATACAGTACAAACCACAAATCCATTATCGATTTTCATCGATTCGATGGTTTCTGTAATGCATACGCTACTGGCACCGGATCCTGAGTATACACCGGCTCTATATAAATCAGTGGAGTTTTCCTGCTGCTCAACGGAACTTGTACATGAGATGAGCAGACTAAAAATAGTTATCAGCAGGTAAGATTTTCTTTTTCGACTATTTGGTAGCATTGTTCAGGCTCAGGTTAAAGTTGCTATTATAAAATTCATAAATGCTTCTATCCATCCACTTATAAAATTCCTTGAGATTTTTTTTATCGATTTCCCCATTTTCCCTCCATCTGTTTAATGTCAGCTCCGCCTCATCGATTATGCTGTTTTCCAATGGTTCGAGAGTCTGAATATATCCGGTTCCATCTGCATTAATTATTTTGTTTATATCGATATAATAATCAGCATGACTTCCTTTTTTAAATGCATACACAGAATCTTTAAGTGTCAGGGCGAAATCACAAATAGGAGAGTCTTCTATTGATGAATTATACTTAAGTACCTCTGGTAATTCAACTTTTTCATTTATCCAGACTGGCGTAACGACAGATGTTAAAGGGAAACCCACAACGCTCCACATCAATGTTAGCTCACTGTTTTCTCCCGGTTTTACTCCCTGAACAATACATGAAGAAGATGATCCGCTTCTTGGGATATAATCTTTAAACAGGACCATTGTTTCAGTGTTTTTCTGGTAAACCTCATAGTGATTCAAGTCTGTATTGGTCAGAGAGTGACTTAGGTTACGCGATGCTTTCTGGATAATAGTCTTATAGCTTAGGGTATTTGTTTCACTGGCATCCTCAAAAACCCTTGCAGCTGTGACATAACGGATATATCCTCCACCAACTCCCGGTTCGCCTGAGAAGGAGTGATTTGTTCTGATCAGGTATCCATGAGGAGCAACAGAGGGATCATTGGCGTCATATTTTGTATAGGAGAAATTCCCTAATTCGAAATATGCAGCAGCATTCTCTGCATCTATAACACCAAAATTTGCTTCCAGCAGGATAGGTCGTTCGAGTTCGTCTAAAAACTTCTCAAAATCTGCTACTGTAGCGCAAGTCTGAAGTGCCCGTTTCATTAACCTGCCTTCAAGACCACTCTGTTTCAGCGTATCACTATTCAGGTTATAACTGGCCGAATTCATAATCCCGAATCCTTTTTCATTGAAGCCGATCCAAATGCTGTTTCCATTTTGGTCAGAAGAATTTACCAGTCCGATACAGGCATATTTGCCATCAAAAAACTGCACTATCTTGTTATTTACTGCCCAGGTATCCCTGTGTTTCCAAAGCAAGGGACGTCCATCCGGGCTTGCTTTTCCTGAAATTACCGCTGTTGTACATGCATTGACACCAATGTTTAATACAAATAAAAGTATCCCTGTAACTATCCCTGTTTTAATCGTTATTTTCATCTTCTCTCTATATATTCACTATTTCTCATCCGGAAACCAGCCTCCGTCAGATGTGTTAATACCGTCTGCATTTGACACTCCTCCAAAGGAATACTCAGGAAGTTCCATTACATTTAATTCTTTTGCCGGAACAGGAAAATGAAGCATTGTACCTTTCTGAAGCATATCTCTGCGTCTCATATCAAAAAAGGCATTTCCAAATCCTGTTTGGATCAATTCTATATCCCTTTCGTAGAACAGAATATCCAGAAATTCATCAAGTTCAATATCTGTTGGAACCTCCGGAAGAGTTCCTACTGAAATACGGGGACCTCTATTAATTATAGAAACTGCTGATGGAATATCTCCGGTCCGGGCCAGGGCTTCTGCCTCCATCAGATCGTTTTCATAGTTAAAGAAGTCAATAACATCACCTGACCAGGTACTTACTGCATAATCAAATCTTCTAAAATCATAGTTTGAATAATGATAATACCCTCTTTCCGGTTTCATATCATGGGAAGCAATGAAGGTAAAATATTTATCAAGTCTTTTATCTGAAGAGCCTGCAGCCTGAGGATTTGAACCATCTTCAGGAAATCGGTATGGATAAGAAGGAGACATCAGATTGATAATTCTGCTATCAACTCTTGCCCAATCTGCGGGAACAGTATAGTGTCTGAAATAACTTTTCCAGTTAACGTTATCCATCTCCACCGCCAAATCTTTTTTCATTCCATCATCCACTAAATCCAGTATTCTGTTCCAGTCGGTCTGGTCATTTTCTGTGCTGTTTCGAGGCTTGTATACGAGAAATCTGGCTGAGAAGGAATTAGCCAGTGCCTTTAGTTCAATGCTTGAATAAGTATGTCCGTTTACCCAGGTATCAGGGATTACAAAATAGTAATCTTCGGTAATTTGTTTAGCCGAATCCAGTGATGCTATTGCAGCATCAATAACTTCAGGATAGGAAGAGAACTCCTGAAACAGGGCAGTCTCATTGTCAGTTACAATAAATGCTTTGTCATATACCAGTCCCAGGTAACCTAAAGAAAGACCATGTATAAAGAATGCCTGTGCTTTTACCATTGCAGTTTCGTTTAATCCACCTGGCATTTCGGATCCATTATTAATGGCATAAACTACATCGTTGCACATACTGATAATGGAATGCAAATCCTGATAAAACTCTTCGTTTATCCTGGTATATGTATAGGTTACACTATTATTGAATTGTATTCTTGGCTCAGATGACAAGTGAAACATAGCAACATTGGCCCATGAACAGGTACCCTGATCAGCCATAACCCACATAGCCATTCTTGGCGACCAGCTGGAGTTCATGGTCATAAACCAATTATAAAACAGACTACCCGAAATAGAAGCAATATTTTCAGGAGAAGTTAGCACTTTATCACTTGTCGGATTATTTTTATAATCAACAAAGAGGTCATCGTGACAAGCGCTCAGGCTTACTGTAAGTACGATAACGGTGAGTAATGTATATAGTGTTTTCATTTTCTACGATTTAAAATTTGACCTGGAGAGAGGCAGAATAGGTTCTGAAATTCGGATAGCCGAAATCGTCAAAAGGATAATTACTTAAATCATTTCCTGTTGCAACTTCAGGATCATATCCGCTGTATGGCGAAATTGTTAAGAGATTCCTACCCTGGATTCCAAGTTTGATGGATTCAATCTTGTTATCCCCAAAAACTCTTGCCAATTGTTTTCTATTTATCTCATAAGATATTGAGACCTCTCTTATTTTAAAATAATCTGCCCTCTCAATGAAGTAGGAGTTTATTTCAGTATTGTTATAGAATGTACTGTAATAGCTTATTGTTTTTTTATCTGCTTCTGCCTTATCAAACTGGTCAATTTCAATTGCCCTCAGGTCTCTGAACATGTATTGATGCGTATAATTATAAATGCTCCCTCCATACTTAAAGGATAGCAGGGCATAAATTGAGAATCCTTTGTATTTTAGGGTGTTGTTTACTGACAATCTGAAGTCAGCATTCCCATCGCCTATTTCTACAATGTCAGCATTCCCGTCCTGATCAATATCAAGTTTTATTGGAATTTCATCTGATGTACCCTCTGTTCCGGCAGGAATAACATATCCATCCGAATTAATCTCGTAATCGCTGAGTGTCATTCCATCAGGTAATTGCTCGTTGATCTCTTCCAGAGAAGTTAACCACCTGTATCCGTATATTACCCCAAATGTTTCACCTTCCCGAATAAAAAACGCATTGCGTGGTCCGGTTTTATAATCCGGGATATCCATTTCTCCAAGGCTTTGTCTTATCCTGTCGAACAGGAATTTTGAGTTCCAGGAGAAATTCTTTGTATCGATAACACTTATACCCAGTGATAACTCATAATTTGTTGAGTGTATCTGTCCAACATTTTTCCACTGATAGGGATAACCGGCATGAGAAGGTAAAGGGGCCAGGGCAATTGCATCGTGAGTAAGTGAATTTGAATAAACAAATTCCAGGTAAAACCTATTCAGGAATTCCATATCCAGACCGACTTCAAATTCATTCGTTTGGGAAGCCTTTAGTGCACTGTTTCCTTTCGTGTTTTTTGAGAGAATACCATTGTTAAGACTCCATGCCTCATATTGATATTGAAATCCGGGTCTTTGTCCTGAGCTTCCATATGAAGTTCGAATTTTTAGTTCGCTAACTCCGGGTATTGTAAACTCCTCTGTGAGACGATATGCTGCTGAAGCCCTGAAATATGGGTGCCATCTTTCCTCTGATCCAAAGAGTGAAGATCCATCTATACGGTACAAAGCAGAAAATATATATTTATCCATATAATCCATATCAAGTATACCGAAGTAATTAATAGCAACAATCTCTCCTTCGTAAGAATACAAAGAAGTTTTTTTGGGGTCAACATTGTTCCAATGGGGTACATCTGCAACAACAAATTCTCTACCTGTAGTATTGTCACTCCTGTAGGTACTATTTTCATAGAGGTAGCTTACTTTTAATTTCGTTGTTAACTCATTGAATTGCTTATTTATATTTATTGTTGCCTGGTAATTTTGGTTGAATGAGTTATAATGACTTCGGTACAGACTTCCTCCAAAAGTTTGTTTGTTTCCTCCCAGATATCCTTTGGGCGTCAAAGTCTTATTATAATTATCTCTGAATTCGTATGTGTATTTTGTATCGAAATTCATCCAGGGAGTGAGGTTATATCTGAAGTTCACATTACCGATGAAACTCATTTTTTCTGTGGTTCGCTCGCGGTAAAATATTGGATATAAAGGATTCTCATTGATTTCATCCCATTGATCCGGTTTAATTTTATAAGGAGAACCATCGCTATTGGGTTCTGTCAGGTCAACATCCGGAGAAATGAACAGGAGGTCTTTAAATGCGCTCCATGAGTTACCAGGGTCCTGGGAGAAAGTATTGATAAACAAATTGGATGTTGAGATCTTAGCTTTGTCTGAGATATTATGATCCAGATTGAATTTCAGGTTATTACGTGAATATCCTTTTGTTTCAGTAATAATGCCCTGCTGATTATTTCGTTCATAGGAGATCATGAAATTTGTTTGGTTTGAATTTCCCAGAATACTCAGATAGCTTGTATTGTAAGCTCCTCTGCTAAAGAAGAGGTCCTGGTGATCATAAACCTGATGAAAGAGCTGGTCTGCATATCCACTGGAGTTTACCATCCTGGCACCGGATAGTTTGGTTCCATCTTCTTTATAAAAAACTCCTTCATATCTCGTGTAGTCGTAATCTTCCCAATCAGCTACCAATTGATATGGATGGTGTGTTGAAGTTTCTATTTTTTTTGCGAGCTCCTGGAATCCTATTTCCTGCCGGAACACAATTGACGTTTTTCCCTTCTGGAGTCTGTTTCCACGTTTTGTGGTAATTACAATAACACCATTTCCTGCTCTGGATCCATAAAGGGCTGCTGCTGCCGCTCCTTTAACTACTTCAAAAGATTCAATATCATCAACGTTTATATCTGCAAGGCTTGTGCTGATAATAGTTCCATCTACAATGATCATTGGTGATTGATTCCCGGTTAGTGAAGTAGATCCACGGAATCGGATGGAGGCTCCGCTACCAGGTTGACCGTTTCCCTGCACTACTGTTACACCGGCCACTTTCCCCGCAAGTGCTGTGGATGCAGATGATGAGGGAACTTCCTTTATCTCATCTTCTCCCAGCTTTACTACGCTAATTGATAAATTTCTTCTTGGGGTATTGGAGGCTACACCGGAAACAATAACTTCATCGAGTCCAAACCTATCCTGCTCAAGGGAAATACTCATTTCAGACTGGTTCACAGCCAACATGAACTCTTCGGTTTTATATCCTATATAAGAGACAATAATCTCTACTTCTTCATTTGGAAGCGATAAATCAAACAGACCCTCGTAATCACTAATTGTTCCCCTGTTTGCTCCTTTTACATATATGTTTACTCCGGGAAGGACTTCGTCTGAATCTGCATCAACTACGATTCCTGAGAAACTACGATCTTTTACCTGGAGGATTGTTTGCGGAGTGCTTTTTTTTTCCGCGCTTTTCTTTCTGATAATATAGAAGTCATCCCTGACCTTCTCGTATTCCAGGTCTGTATTCCTTATGATTAATTCCAGAGATTTCTCTATAGAAGTACTTGTGCTAATTTCTCCGGACAGATCATTGAGGTTTTCTTTCACTTGCACATTTTTTGTAAAAGCAACTGCATCGACAGTTATAGATACTTCAAATTTTTTCTCAAGTGTAAGGATGATGGTTTCGGCAGAATCAGTATCTGAATTTTCCTGACCATTTGCAAGTTGAGAAGCAAAGATGACCAGGAGAGAGAGAATCAGTATTCTTGGAATATAAGCTGATACATGGTAGACTCCTTTGTGTTTCATGAGGTAGATTTTAGTATAGGAAAATATTGTTCTGACTTCAGTTGGTAAAAATGATCTATTGGATAATATTTATGTTGCTTTCCTGGTTTATGATTAGCGTAATAGCCTGCATGATCAGTTCAGGGTCGTCAGATGGAGCTGTCCCGATTAATTTAATATTTCCTGAAACACTATCATTTAAAACCACATTCAGGTTCCATGTGTCGGATAGAAATTCTAATGCATCGTCAACTGTACAATTATTAAATTCGAGTCTGTTCTTCATCCAGGACATATACAATTTACTTTTCACAGTATTGTGTTTATCAACTCCCCGATCGCTAATAATAATTTGTTCTCCGCTTTGAGATAATAGTATAGTTTCATTTGTCTCTTTTGAAAAAACCTCTATTTTTCCTTCTTCGAGAAGAATCTGAGATCTGATGTCAAATGCTGATACAGTAAATTTTGTTCCCAAAACCTTTATATCTGCTGTTGAGGTTCTAACTATGAATGGGTGTTCTTCATTTCGTGTAATATGAAAATGTCCCCTGCCTTCAATCTTGACGGTTCTGTTAAAAGAGCCGAGTAATGAAGTTTTATATGAAAATCTTGCTCCCTTGTCGAGTATTACCTCTGAATGATCGGGAAGCACAATAGCTAGCGTGTGGGCACTTGTGTTTTCTGTAATATGTTGTTTAGGAAAAAGATAATTTGCTGCAGTTCCAATGGAAATAAGGATTAACAATGATGCAGCTATTTTAATCCACAATCCTAAAGCTCTGCCTGTTTTTAGACTGCTCTCCCTGATAATAGAATTGGTTAAATTATGCTGATTAAGCAGCCCTGCCAGATCGGCTTTTTCAAATTCCAATGATTCAAATGGAGTATTGATATAGATATTCTCAATCTCTGAAAAAAGATCAGGATTTTTCTTTTTCCATATTTTCATTTCCTTTTTTTCAGCATCAGAGCTTTCCCCTGATAAATACCTGATTATTCGCTTAATAACTTCTTCTTTCATGGTTTCTAAAGTTAGTTTTTGATAATTTTTCTAATTACCTCATTTTTATCGTTTGATAGCCTGAAAATATATACTCCTTCATGCCAGGAATCAGTGTCAATATTTATCTCATGCTGACCTTTTGTGTATGCCTTGCTAAAAACTAAACTACCGTTTATTGTTAAGATATTTATTGTGATTTCTGAACCTGAATCATTCAATTCCTGAACAGTGATATTATTGTTAAAAGGATTGGGATACACATTCAATAATGGGTCCCTTATTGCCGGTTTATTATTTACTGTGCTGACTATTTTGGATACCTGGTTTGACCACGCACTTGGATAATACTCTCCGTTTACTTTTGCTCTTATTCTATAGGAGTAGGCTATATCAGGGTCAGGTAAATCGATCATAAGTGTTGTGCCAGTATAATCTGTTTCCAGGCTGATCCAGCTCTCATCGCCAATTTTTTGCTGAATTTCAACTCCCTCATAAATTGGCCAGGAGGGGTATATCCATGATAGCTCCAGTTGAATATCAGAAATTATATCGGGCTGCAATAATTCAGGACAAGGAATCAAATCAAAGATGGCACCTGTTATTTCATCATATCCACCGGATGACCATTGATCCTGAATGGAAAACCATCCGTTCCCTGCTCCCCACCAGCCCATATTCAGGTGGTAGTATGGTGTTTGGTTTGAAATGTTTAATCCATCACATATTATTGAATGACCGGCTCCATTGCTACTCTTGATCGCCAGAATAACAGGGATGCTCTCAGCCACATTCTTGTCAAAGCGTTCCCAGAAAATCGTAGAACTAATGTCCTTATAAAATGAATAGAATCTGAAATGATCAGAAGCTGCCTTTGGGATCTTGCTTACATTGGATGTTGATCCATTGTATTCGAATTCCATTTCCAGTGCCACAGCAGAGTGATAGGCAAGTTTTCCTGCTGCAGTCCTTTCATCATGTGATGAGCTATTGTGATTGTACTCGCTTCTCATCAAATCCATGGGGTAGGAGGAGTCACTAAAATCGACGCTGTAAGTACCCGTTGAATTGCCGTAATCGTCACTATATGTTTTACTTCCCATTCCTGTCAAGGGCCATTTGTAATAATGCATCGCCGTAGTTAAGGATATTGCTACACAACCTGCAGCATAATTATTGGGAGTATAGTAGTTCGTAACATTGATGGTGTTGTTGAACTCATCTTTGCAGTTTACCTGGCCCCAAAGCGTATTGACATAGGGTCCATATCCCCCTATACCAGCCTTTTGTATTGTTGTTTCTTTCTTATAAAAGTTGTACCGGTGAGCATTTGATATACTTGCGATCATACTATAAAATGCACTGTTCTCTTCAATTTCGGGTGATGGAATATCACTTTCAAAGGAATATCCTGCTATTGTATATATATCATTGAATGAAGTTAGAATAACAAATCCTTTGGGCACAAGTTGAAAAGAGTAAGCAATTAAAACGCCCCCATTTTTAATCTCGGTGTAATTTTTATTGAAGGAAGTTTCATATACTCTTTCCGGATAATTCAATTCAGAAAGAAAATTTTCCACCAAGCTTATCATGGCAGATCTGTTGACCTGACCTGAGACACTACTCCCTGTCAAAAGCAGAAATAGTAAAATAGCAGATGAAAATTTT
>JAUUZQ010000080.1 GCA_030589895.1 Bacteroidales bacterium | reverse complement strand
TGTGACCCCACCGGGAATCGAACCCAGATCTCAAGAACCGGAATCTTGTATTGTATCCATTCAACTATGGGGCCGGAACGCGCAAATTTAATCAAAAAGATCGAACTGCAATTTTATTGGGTTTCAATCATTTTTATTACTTCCTGCCAATCGACCTCAATCTCAATTTCTTCAAAATCTTCTGAGGGAATATATTCCAGGGTCTCCCTGATTCTGCTTGTGAAATTGGGATGTGTGGATACTATCTCAAATTTTTCGAGCAGATCATTGTCAATATCCTCTTTTAGTTTGCGAAAAAATGAAGCCAGTGTTCGCGGTTCAATATCAGAGTTCTCAAGAAGCTCACAGGCAAAGAGGTCTGCCTCTTTCTCCTGTTTTCTGTCGAAACCAGCTGAACTTAATACACGAGTTACCTCTCCCATCACAAAAGGGTCACTTGAAGTGAGTATCTGCAATCCTAATTCCTTCACCAATCTGCTTATAACATCACGGTTTTCTGCATGGCCCATTTCATGAGCGATTACTGATGCAAGCTCTTCTGCTGATTCACAGAAGTTGATCAATCCGGTTGTAATTACGATATTTGCCCCCGGTAAGGTAAAGGCGTTGATCATCTCAGTTTCTGCCAGATAGAACTTATATTCATACCTGGATTTCCCCAAACCATCGATAAGGCGTGTTCCAATTATTTCGACTATTGAATCCAACTCCTGATTTTCTATTAAGGAAAAAGTTGGATCATTCTGAATTATCTCAAGGTACAGTTCTCCAAGTTCCTCTTCTCTGTCTATACTTAGTAACTCGATTTTTTCGGGAAAGATTGGGAACACCGAAACGATGCCCCAAATCATTCCAAAAATTACTATTAAAATGACCAGATCACGAACAATTGACTTTCTCATCATCTACATTTTTGGTGGTGCATTCACTGCTGTCCCGGAGTGTTCATTATTTCTCACCCTGTACACTTGCTGATAGGCAAGTTTCCCAAAGAAAAGGAAATAATAAAACAAACCGTTTCTGGCTTTTATAGCACCGATAATACTCACTATCAGATAGATGATATTGGCTATTGCAGTCATGATCAGGTAACCCCAAAATACTTCAGTAAATGACAGGTCATTTACGAGGTTGATGACCAGCCATACCACAAGTCCAATATTCAGAAATGATACAGGTAACTGGCTATACAATGACTGCAGTGTGTGGAATTGTACAAATCTTCCCTTTGACCTGTTCACATAGTAATAAATAATTGCTGCAATCAGGTTGAGAACAGGAAGAGGAAGGCCAAGCGCAGCCGTGGCAAACATCATGAAGTAAGCTCCCATGGCGTCTTCCCTGACCCTGATTTCTATCTCATCCGGTTGTGGTAATGGATGGTATTCCATAATTTATGCTGTTTCTATAATTTCACTTTTTAATTCGGCTTCATTTGGAAGCTCATCCCCGGTAAATGGAGGATATTCATCTGTCATGTAATTAATATAAAGTGAAACACGGTTGTTCCAGCGTATTTGTCCAACGGCCCAATTGTGCCAGTTCGCAGGATATTTCCCTGTAAAAAGCACAGACCACCAGGCTAAAAATGTAAGAATTCCTACGAAAAGCGCCCTGAAATAAAGAATAAACCCATGAGGTAGAATTACATAGAATGCTCCAAAAAATAATCTAAGAAGCACAAGTCCCCTGCTAATCTTTTCAGGATAAGGTACAATCAGGTCGGTATACTCATCTGTACCATTCACCCCAAATGCAGGGTATCCGTCAGAGATATTGTACATTCGAGCCATCAGTCTGTTCGACCATTTCATCAATCCTACCTGGAATTCAAACATACTTTGTGGATATCTCCCTGTGAACAGGACTACCCAGAAAGCAATAAAACGCAGAATTAAGGCCCACAGTCCAACAAACATTAATACAAAGAAATGAGGAATGTAAATATAGAGCCATCCAAACAGAGCTCTAAGCAATAGTTGTCCTCTCGAATACTTCTCCTGATGCTTAATAATTAGTCTCATAAGTTTAGTTTTAAGTGATTAATAGCTTAAATGTCCAAAAAATTTGGGAGAAAAGCAAAGGGGGAGCCCTATGCTAGAGCTTTCTGGGATTGATTATTTCGAACTTTAATCAAGTTTTAGAACAGCCATAAACGCGCTTTGAGGCACTTCTACATTTCCTACCTGGCGCATGCGTTTTTTGCCTTTTTTCTGCTTTTCAAGGAGTTTGCGTTTTCTGGTGATATCTCCACCATAACATTTGGCAGTTACGTCTTTTCGAACTGCTTTAACAGTTTCCCTTGCAATAACTTTTGCTCCGATTGCAGCCTGAATGGCAACATCAAATTGCTGTCTTGGAATCAGTTCTTTTAGTTTTTCACACATTCTTCTGCCAAAATCATAGGCGTTATTGCGGTGCATAAGCGTTGACAGGGCATCTACCATCTCACCATTGAGGAGAATATCAAGTTTTACCAGATCTGCCTTTTTTTCTCCTGATGGATGATAATCGAAGGAGGCATAACCTTTGGAAATACTTTTTAGTTTATCGTAAAAATCGAAGACAATCTCAGCCAGGGGCATTTCAAAAGTCAGCTCCACACGATCACTGGTTAGATAAATCTGATTTTTCAAAATACCACGTTTGTCCAGACAAAGCTTCATGATGGGGCCGACAAAAGCAGATTTGGAGATGATCTGGGCATGGATATATGGTTCATCAATTTGGTCGATAAGTGTTACAACAGGCAGTCCCGAAGGATTATGCACTTCAATTATTTCACCTTTAGTCGTATGAACTTTAAAAGAAACATTGGGAACCGTAGTAATCACGTCCATATCAAATTCCCTGTCGAGACGCTCTTGTACAATTTCCATATGCAGAAGTCCGAGAAATCCGCATCTGAATCCAAATCCCAGTGCAGCTGATGATTCAGGGATGAAGGTCAGTGATGCATCATTCAACTGAAGTTTCTCAATGGAGGCCCTCAAATCTTCATAATCGTCTGCATCTACAGGGTAAATACCTGCAAAAACCATTGGTTTTACATTTTCAAAACCGGATACTATCTCTTCACATGGACGATCTGCCTGTGTGATGGTATCTCCAACTTTAACTTCTTTAGATGACTTGATTCCTGAAATAATATAGCCAACATCACCTGCACTTAGCTCTTTTCTGGGCTCAGGAGTAAGTCGAAGAACACCTACCTCGTCAGCATAATATTCCATATCTGTGGATACAAACTTAACAAGATCTCCCTTTTTGATAGAGCCGTTTAGCACTCTAAAATATGCATAAATACCTCTAAAAGAGTTATATACAGAATCAAATATTAATGCTTGTAAGGGGGCTTTGGGGTCACCCTTGGGAGGTGGGATCTTGTGTATGATCGCTTCAAGAATCTCCTCAGCACCCATTCCTGTCTTTCCACTTGCTTCGATAATATCTTCATACTGACATCCTAACAAATCTACGATCTGGTCCTTCACCTCTTCCGGCATGGCACTTTCCATGTCCATCTTATTCAAGATTGGAATAATCTCAAGGTCATTTTCCAGGGCCATATACAAATTGGAAATGGTCTGTGCCTGTATTCCTTGTGAGGCGTCAACAACCAATAATGCTCCTTCGCAGGCAGCAATAGACCTCGAAACTTCATATGAAAAATCAACATGTCCCGGAGTATCAATGAGGTTTAAGGTATACTCTTTCCCTTCATAAGTATGTTGCATCTGAATTGCATGACTCTTGATTGTAATTCCCCGCTCCCTTTCCAAATCCATATCATCCAGAACCTGGTCCTGAAAGTCCCTTTCTGTTATGGTACCTGTAAGTAGTAGCAGTCTGTCTGCTAAAGTGCTTTTCCCATGATCAATATGGGCTATGATACTGAAGTTTCTTAGATGTTCCATTTATTAATGCGACAATGCGACAATGCGACAATGCGACAATGCGACAATGTTTTGATGCAATATTTCTTAATTTGAGGTACAAAGATAGTATAAAAGGGGAGAGTGGAGAGTGAACAAAGGAGAGTGCAAAGAGCAAGAGTTTGGAGATTCTGAAATGTAATCTTGAAACGCAACACGTGCATCATATAATTGCTCTAAAAATTTCTTATTTTTATTTCCTGAATATTCTCCGGATTCTAAGAGAGTGGCTTTTGTGAGGTATGAGTAATCACCTCCTCAATCACCCTGGGATAATGCTCATACTCCAGCTCATGGATCTTCGATGCCAGCATCTCAGGCGTGTCATTCTCATTTACCGGGCAGGTAGTTTGAAAAATTAAGTTTCCCTCGTCGTATCTTTCATTTACATAATGAATTGAAATTCCCGATTTTTTTTCTCTGTTTTTAATAATCGCTTCATGAACTTTTGCTCCATACATTCCCTTGCCTCCATACTCGGGCAGAAGGGCAGGGTGAATGTTAATGATACGATTTGCGAATTTTTTAGTAAGATTTTCCGGAACCAGCCATAGGAAGCCGGCCAGCACTATGAAATCTATTTCGCTTTTTTCCAGTTCTTGTAAGACAAAATCTGTTTTATAAAACTGCTCCCTGGTAAATGAAAAATGTTGAATATCGTGATTGGCAGCTCGTTCAAGTACCTTCGCAAGTGGGTTATTTGAAGCAATAATTTTAATGGCAATATTATCGCTCGGTCGAAAAAACCGAATGATGTTTTCTGCATTTGTACCAGAGCCTGATGCAAATATGGCTATATTATTCATATTCAGAGAGATATTACAGTAATTAGCTTAATTTTAATGTTAAAATATCATATTTTTCTTTCAAGTATTTACGAAGAAAATTCTTTTTTTTTTGAAAATAGTCGAATTTTTCTATTTCTTTGCAACGTTAAAATAACATAATATTAATTTAAATTTTTAGACATGTCTGACATTGCATCAAGAGTAAAAGCAATAATCGTTGATAAATTAGGTGTTGATGAGAACGAAGTAACTGCTGAAGCAAGCTTCACAAATGATTTAGGAGCAGATTCATTAGACACTGTTGAACTTATTATGGAATTTGAAAAAGAATTCAATATTGGTATACCTGACGATCAAGCTGAAAACATCGGTACTGTTGGTGACGCCACAAAGTATATCGAAGAAAACGCTAAGTAATTTATCGTTAAAATTTTTCTGAAATGAGACGAGTTGTCGTTACAGGGATGGGAGTACTGACTCCTATTGGTAAGAATGTAGAAGAATATTGGGACAGCCTTAGAAATGGAGTTAGTGGGTCTGACCTTATAAAACGTTTTGATGCAGAAAAATTTAAAACAAGGTTTGCCTGCGAGATAAAGGATTACGATCCATTGGATTACTTTGATCGTAAGTCTGCCCGCAAAATGGATACTTATGCGCAGTTTGGAATGATTGCTGCAGAGGAAGCTTTTCAACATGCAGGCCTTGCTGATGCTGATATAGATAAGGAGAGGGCCGGAATAATCTGGGCTTCCGGTATCGGTGGGATTGAAACATTTTATAGAGAAATTGAGGGCTTTCTGGAGAATGATAAAACTCCCAGATTCAGCCCTTTTTTCATTCCCAAGATGATTTCTGATATAGCAGCAGGTATGTTGGCCATGAAATATGGTTATCAAGGTCCTAATTATGGCACCGTTTCTGCCTGTGCTTCGTCATCTAACGCAATTATTGACGCTTACAACCTTATCAGGCTTGAGGTAGCGGATATTTTTATTACAGGAGGTTCAGAAGCTTCTATAAATCCTATTGGTGTTGGAGGATTCAATTCTATGCAGGCTATGTCAACAAATAATGAGGAGTATAAAACTGCTTCTCGTCCATTTGATGCGAGCAGAGATGGATTTGTTATTGGAGAAGGCGGAGGTGGATTGGTTATTGAAGCCCTTGAGCATGCACAGAAAAGGGGTGCGACTATTTATGCTGAGATTATTGGCTTTGGTTTGTCTGCTGATGCATTTCACCTTACAGCGCCTCACCCTGAAGGAAGAGGAGCTTCTTTGGTTATGAAAAATGCTTTGAAGGAAGCTAAAATCAAACCAGAAGATGTTGACTATATAAATGTTCACGGTACAGCAACACCATTGGGTGATCTATCTGAAGTGAAAGCGATTAAGAATATATTTGGTGATCAAGCATATAAGCTGAATATCAGTGCAACAAAATCTATGACAGGACACCTCTTAGGTGCAGCCGGAGCAGTTGAATCATTGGCTGTAATTTTTGCCCTTAAGAATAATCTTATACCTCCAACTATAAATTTGAAAACGCTGGATCCTGAAATTGATCCAAAATTAAACCTTACTCCAAATGTTGCCCAGGAGCGTGAAGTAAATATAGGACTGAGCAATACTTTTGGATTTGGTGGTCATAATACTTCAATTGTATTTAGAAAATTTGACGAATAGATGTTGCGAGGTCTCTTCAACATTATCTTTTTCCTATTTCATAGAGACCGTAATTTTTTCTTTAACCTGATTCGTATTCTTGGATTTTTACCTTCAAGAGTTTCCCTCTATCGTATTGCTTTCATACATAAGTCAGCATCTGTTAAGATGAATAATGGCAACAAGATTAACAATGAACGCCTTGAGTTTCTTGGTGATGCCGTATTGGGAGCCATTGTTGCAGAATTTCTATATATGAATTTCGATTCAAGAGATGAGGGATTCATGACCAAACTTCGAGCGCGCATTGTTAAGCGAAAGCAACTTGATTCGACGGCTGTTAAAATGGGTATTCCCATGATGATTACTTCTCACGGAAACTTATCTAATCGTCTTTATGGTAATGCTTTAGAGGCCTTGATCGGCGCTATTTATCTTGACAGAGGTTTCTCAAAGGCTAGAGTATTTTTTAGAAAGAGAATGGTAGACAGGCATATTGATTTGAGCAAGCTTGCAAAGAAAGATTCTGATTATAAGAGTCAGGTTATAGAGTGGGCACAGAAGAATAAGCAGGAGATTATTTTTGAAAGTGTACAAGAGGGGAAAGATGATAAGAAAATTCCAATGTTTGTATCCAGACTTAGGATTAACGAAGAGATACTGGGAACAGGTCGCGGTTTCACTAAAAAGGAAGCTGAGCAGCAGGCTGCTAAAATTGCTTTGGAAGGTATTTCCATTTAATTATCCAAAAGCTTACTTTTACTTATTAAATCTTCGATATTGAACAAGAAGAAACATAAGCTATCGGTCTCGATAGAGGAGAATTATTGCCTCCTGGGTATTTCATCTGATGAGCCTGACTATAAATTATGCTGGTTGATTAATGATCAGTTGAGAATGTCTTTTATAAAAACAGATAACCTGGCTGTTTATCACAAGAAGCTGGATGTAGAGCAGGAGTTTTCATTGTTTTATTTTGATGATGAAAATGCCATGCTTGTTTATCGAATGATTAGCAACAGGTCTGATACAGGTTATTTTCTGAGTGATCTGAAGAATGTAGATTATATACTTCATATTCAGGGTGACTTGATCAATGATGATATATCCTCCCTGGTGGCAAATCTTAATTCTATAGATACAGTTCGGCTCTGTGTTCCTGTTGATCTTAGCAGGGTGAAGGAGAAGGATAGACTTCAGCTCTGGTAAGCATCAAAATAACCAGCGCATTAAGGGGTAAAATACTGAATAGACCGGTATATCCTGGTAGTTCTGGTATCCATCCTCATATAATGAATTCAGGACTTTCCCCTGAGGGAAAATTGGTTTATGCATCTTTTTATAGAAGGAGAAAAATCCGAATAGAAAATCAAATATCAAATCAAGAATTAGAAATAATCCTCCAAGTACAATATAGATAAATCCTGTCAGACTTATATTAAATCCTGGTCCTAAGTAGCTGATACTGAGTAAAGATACAATCCAGACGCTTATTTTTATAAGCACTGCCCAGGTAAAAAGATAAGATGTTTTTGCTTTGACCCGGGCAAGTTTCAAAATTGTTACCGAGAGTAATCCTCCGAAAAATATACCAATAATAATTCTCCATATATAGCTGGAGACCGGAAAGAAAATTAGAAAACTGAAAATGGTCAGGATCTTTATATATGAACTTATTCTATGCCAATATTGGGCTTTAAGACTTCTTGGAACAACAATCTTTCTGGTGCTTCGATTGTATTGTACTTTATGATTCATTGCTCCGAAAGTAGAGACCTTTATATCCAGAATTTTGATAAGTCCAATTTTATAGGCTAAGCCGTTGGCATTTTGTTTTGATGTATAGCAACAAAAATCTTTAGTTGGATTCTCCTTTGGCATTCGGATAAGGCCCATAAACTTTTCTCGTGTAGTATTTAGTTTACCCAATTTGAACCAGCTCCTTCGTCTCTCATATATATACCAGAGGAGAAAAGCTCCTATGATAACAAAAAACATGGTTGCAATAAGTATAATGGGTTCAACTACGATTGCCAAAATGATTGGTGTTATAACTGCAGCAAAACTAAATACCAGGATAATTCCGCGGAACAGATACTTCAGAATCAGGAGAATATCATATAGCTCACTTTTTCTAAAATTAGCTTCAGCCTCTTGTTTTTTCTTTCGTTTGTTTTCTGCCCGTTCCCACGCCTTCTGTCGTTCCTTTCGTATTACTTCATCGGCTTCAGTCCTGCTGATAGAATCTTCTATATCTTCTCTTTCATTTTCGTGAGATTCAAGCAGAATGTGATATGCCGTGGTAATCTCCTGAAATTTGCGCTCTGCATCCTTTGAATTGTTGCGGTCAGGGTGATATTTGAGCGCCAGTTTTCTATAAGCTTTCTTTATTTCCTTTTCGCTTGCCCCAGGTTTTATATTCAGTATTTTGCAGGATTCAAAAGATGGCATTAAAGGGGCTATTTAGTTAGGTTAACTGTATGAGAAGCTAACAATTAGCTAATATATTCATTTAGTACAAAAGAAAAAAGGCCGCTTACTTTCGTAAACAGCCTTTGAATCACCCTAAACCTAAACCACTATCTATTATCTCTTTCCTTTGGCCTACTCGTCTTTAGAGGCGGAGGATTTCTTTTTCTTTTTTGTTTTTACTTCTTTCAGTTCTATTTCAATATCCTCATCACAGTTCTTTCCCTTCTTAATTACAATTACTTCCACGTTTTTTCCTGTGCAAAAAGGAGAACTCCCAATGCCAGTAGAAATGTGCTTAGTTGTAAATGTTTTTTCATGATATTGCTTGTTTGTAATGCTGATACAAATCTAGTGCAGAAAACAGTTAGTAAGGTTTAACAGATGTTAAAGATTGTTAAACCATTCTATTAACATTAATAACTAGTCCTATATTTGTGATATGAGTAAACGAGTCTTGTGGATATTAACAATTGCTTTGAGTTTGGCTATGATAAGTTTGATTTTACTTCAGGCTTTTTGGATAAAAAACGCAATGGATCTTAAGGAGAAGCAATTTAAACAGTTGGTTAACAATACACTTGCAGATGTGTCCAGGCAGCTGGAAAATTATTATACAGCTGTTCACATGGAGCGAATCATCGAGAGCCAGATACATGGTGAAGAGACACAAGTAACGTGGAATATTGTTACAGAAGGCATTGAAAAACCGATAATATATGTAGATCGGGATAAGGATTATAATAAAGAGGTCTTGGTTCTTCCGGCAGGAAAATTGCGAGATGAACAGATTATTGAGATATTCAGTGATACTATATTGGTGATCTCTCACAGGGGGAATAAAAAGAGGGATACTATCCTGATTGACGATATTAGCACTGAAAAGGGAATAAAGAGAATTGAGAAATCTAAAAAGGAGCAGGAAATTTTAGTGAACAAGGTGATGCAGAAGATGCTTATGGAGGAGGTTTCATTTGATCAGCGAATTGGGCGCAAGGAATTTGAGAAAATATTGTACAGTAATTTAACCGATCGCGGAATTGGGCTGGATTGTGAATATGCCATTTTCAGAAACAACAAAACTGTGGTGTATACTACTGATCAGTTTGATAAGAAGACAGAACATTATATATACAGAACCAGTCTTTTAAGTGATAAACTACACGATAAGAACACTTATTTATATATCTATTTTCCGGAACAGCAAAAATTATTGCGAGGATCCATCAGAGTATTGGGTAGTTCATCATTGGTCTTAGTCATATTTATCATCGTAATATTTTCGTTTACTCTATATGTCATATTTCGGCAGAAGAGGTTGTCGGAAATTAAGAATGATTTTGTCAATAACATGACTCATGAATTGAAAACCCCCATCTCGACGATAAGTTTGGCTTCGCAAATGTTAAACGATAAATCGATTGCTCCCGAGAAGAAGAATGTGGAGAATATTTCCAGGATTATATTTACAGAGAGTAAACGACTGGGTTATCAGGTTGAGAGGGTCCTTCAAATGGCGGTGTTCGACCAGGGTCATTTAGTACTGAAGAAGAGTGAAGTGGACATGCATGATCTTATCTCTACAGTGAATCAAAATTTTAAGCTTCAATTGGAGAATAACAAAGGAAAACTTGAATACTCACCTGATGCTGACAGGGATAATGTATATGGTGATCGTGTACATTTAACAAATGTTATAACCAATCTCTTTGACAATGCGGTGAAGTATAGTCCTGAGTTTCCGATGGTAAGTGTAAAATCGTACGTGAAGGGCGAATTTTTTGGTTTCAGCATCAGTGACAATGGCATTGGGATCAGTAAGGAGAATCAGAAAAAGATTTTTGATAAATTCTTCAGGGTTTCTACCGGAAATGTACATGATGTAAAGGGTTTTGGTTTAGGCCTGAGCTATGTAAAGCTTATTGTCGAAGAGCATGGAGGAAGCATCACTTGTTCCAGTGAGTTGGGAAAGGGAACGCAATTTGATATTCAAATTCCATTATATTCAGAAAATAACCACTTATGAATGAAATAAAAACGCGGGTGTTACTGGCAGAAGATGACGAGAATCTTGGTTCTTTGTTGCAGGAATACCTGGTAGCAAAAGGCTATGAAACTGATTGGGTTACTAATGGGGAGCGCGCATTTCGCTATTTTGAGCAATATCATTATGATCTTTGTATTTTCGATGTGATGATGCCTATAAAAGATGGCTTTACACTTGCATCTGAGATCAGGATGATGAACAGTACCATTCCTATTATCTTTCTGACAGCAAAATCGCTAAAAGACGATGTACTGGAGGGGTTTTCACTGGGGGCAGATGATTATATCACCAAGCCATTCAGTATGGAGGAACTTCTGTTCAGACTGGAAGCCATTCTCCGTAGAACAAAGGGAACAAAGGGGCTGGACCAGCGTGAGTGGATTGTAGGTAAATTTACATTCGACGCAAAGAAGCAGGAATTGAGAGATGGGAATGCAGTTCAGAAACTAACAACCAAGGAATCCGATCTTTTGAAGTTATTATGTAATAATATGAATCAGGTATTAGAGAGAAATTTCGCACTTAAAGCCATATGGTTGGATGATAATTATTTTAATGCCAGAAGTATGGATGTGTATATTACGAAATTGCGAAAATATCTTAAGAGCGATACTGCAGTTCAGATAATCAATGTACACGGTAAGGGATACAAGCTGGTAGTAGATGATGATTAGATAAAAAAATGCCGTCCCAAAAATATGAGACGGCATTTCGTATAAGAGTGTATTTTCTTTTATCTTCCTTTGTTTCTATAATCTTTACGCGCAGAGTAGTTAATGATCAATGCTTTTGCTCTCCTGAGCGCCTGCTTCACATCATCTACTTTACCCATTGGAATATTTGAGTCAACCCTAAGTGAAATGATCATCTTACTTTTGTCAATTTCAGGAAGGTTCTCCCTTTCAAACAAAACAAAATCCAAAACTGATTCAGCAGGAATACCTTCAACATTCACAAGCTTGTCATTTAACTGGATCATAGGTTCAGATCCGTAGATTCCTTCCAGTGCTTTGGAAGGCCTTCCAATATAAATATAGCTAACAAGGGATTTTTGCTCCAGCTTTCTTACCTCTGTAGCTTCCGGTACTTTTACAGCCACCTGTACTTCAGTTTCTCTCATAGTAGTTGATACCATGAAAAAGAACAGTAGCATGAAAATGATATCGGGCAAAGAAGAGGTATTTATTTTTGGAATACCTGTATTTTTCTTTTTTGAAAATTTCGACATTAGTTAATATTTTTAGGTTCTGCCTCTGAAATATTCATCTTGTAGATACTTCTGATTCCATCTTTGATCTCTTTATCGATAGGGTTATTATCATTCAAGTCATCAAATTCTTTATCAAAATATAATTTACAGAAATCATTTCTCAGTGTATTTACTGCAGCCACAAGTTCATTCTGAACTGCCAGGTATTTTCCGTAAGTAGTGGAACGGTCATTCTGGAGTGAAATTACTCCTTTAGAGACGTTTCCTCTCCAAATTCCGTCAACAGGTAAGAGTGGAGAACTTCCCGGAGGAAAATTCACCTCTTTTATTTCCATTTCTGGTAATTCAGTGCTTCTGGCGGGATTAGTAAAAAACTCCATGGTAATGCCTTTCAACTCGTCAACCCTGGTTCCAAATTCTCCACGAACCATAAGTTGATCGGTTCTGTTGATCAGGACAACCAGGACATTGCGTTTATTTACTTGTACTTCAGTATCCTGCTTATCTTCAGGAATTGGAGGCAGAAGTCGGGTAATACCCGTATCAATGTCCATGGTAGTGGCAACCAGGAAGAAGATCAGCAACAGGAAGGCAATATCAGCAACTGATCCTGCATTAATCTCTTGTAATTCTCGTTTTGCCATTGGGTTTTCTTAATTTAAAGGAGATCGGGGTAGCTTACCACCTCGATCTCCTGATATATTATTTGAATATTTTAACAACTTCGGAATAGAGAATGGATAATATAGCTATCCCAAATAGTATGTAAGTAGTATACAATGCTGTGCCTACCATTCTCAGGACACCCGGATCTGAATTTTCAGTCCCGGTATATCCGGTAATTTTGATTGGGTCACCATTAGCAAATACAAAGTATGTTAGCAGAAACAGAGCTGCTGCTCCGGCAACTAATGCTAAAACTCTCACAAGTGCTTTAAGGTTGGTAGCCAGGTAAATCATAGGAAACAGCAATGATGCTATAGCGGTAATAGCGAAAAGAATATAAGCCCATCCAAGAGCAAAATCGGTTCTTTTGTATACCATTAACTCCCAGCCAGACAGATGATCTTTGAGATCGATCTCCTCAACAACAGCTATCTCTTCTTCAAGCACAGGCTCTTCTTCAATAACTGCATCTGTGGAAGCAGAATCTGCTTCAGCAATTATTTCCTCGTCTGTGGCAAGCGAATCAGCAGCAGTGCTGTCGATAACTGGCTCAGCGTCAATTTGCTGTACGATATCAGTAGACATAAGCTCCTCGATGCGTTTGTCGAGCTCCTCAATGTTAACCGTATTTGGGCTAATATAGAAGAACAACATAATCACCAGGGAGATAGCCACTATCACGTACAATATGACAGATGATATTTTATGCTTAACCATAATCTGTTGTTTTATTATTTAAGGTTATGTTTTACCAACATATCAATAAGTGAAATAGAAGCATCTTCCATTTTATTCACTATTGAGTCTACTTTGGAAATAATGTAGTTGTAGAAAAACTGTAATATGATTGCAACAATCAGACCTGTTACAGTTGTAATCAAGGCGATTTTAATACCACCGGCAACTGCAGTAGGAGATACGTCACCCTGTATCTGTATCTGGTCGAATGCCTCGATCATACCAATTACTGTACCCATGAAACCAAGCATAGGAGCAACTGAGATAAACAATGAAATCCAGCTTAAATTTTTCTCCAGCAGTCCCATTTGGACACTACCATAAGAAACGACGGACTTTTCTACCACATCGATTCCCTGGTCTGCTCTGTCGAGACCCTGATAGAATATACTGGCGACAGGTCCGCGTGTATTGCGACATAACTCTTTGGCAGCTTCTACGCCACCTTCTTCAAGTGCTGCTTCAACACCCAACAGTAGTTTTTCAGTGTTGGTTGAAGCAAGACTCAGGTAAATCACTCTTTCGAAGACAAGTGCTAAACCAAAAATAAGCGTTAGAAGAACGGCACCCATAAATGCAGCTCCACCCTCAATAAATTTTGTTTTTAGGTTAGTGTGTAATACACTTAATCCACCTTCTTCTACTTCTTCGGCAACAACTACCTCAGAAGCAGGGGTTTCTGCTACGACATCGTCAGTAGCAAGCTGTGTGGTGTCCTCAGCAACAGGAGTTTCAGTCGCTTCTTCCTGCGCAAAGACGGATGCTCCCATCATAAGCATCCCGAAAACTGCTATTAATGCAAATAGTTTTTTCATTGTTGTTCTTGTTTGTTAAACTTTAATATATAAACGTTTTTATTAGATCCCTTAGTATAAAATTATCGCGG
>JAUUZQ010000091.1 GCA_030589895.1 Bacteroidales bacterium | reverse complement strand
TCATATAGAGGCTCAAATAACTATCCTTTTGGTGCAAGCGAAGCTAAAACTTGTAGTGACATACCAAACCGAAACAAAACATGGTGAATTACAATTTTATTAAATGGACTATTTCAGCAAACCCTAAATAATAACGTGACACAGGATAACGCATTAGTGTCTTTTCTGAATAATCTGAGCGCTCATAAATGAACCTCAGTTGTGAATAGTGGTCATTTGCAAAACCACTATCCTCAGAACGCTTTGATTCGAACTCCTTTTTTAACATCAGATCATCTTCCAATATTTTTATAGCCATCTCATCGAAAACATAGGGAGAGAAATACTCTTTTCTGGAGAGAATCGGATCAAAGAAATTCCAGTTGAAATATGAATCCACTGCCTCAGGTTCCAGTACCTGTACTATAAATTCATTGGCAGTCTGGTTGACCGGGACAAAAATATCTCCAGCCAAAAAATCAATCATTCCACTCTCTTTTTTCACTGTTGTATTTGAGTGGAAATAGTGACCATTGTATGCATTTGAAGAAGTATTATACGCATCAATATAATAATACTCCACCTTAAGTGATGTATCTTTTTGGATTGGATATGACTCCACATTATTGAGATTCAGTAATTCGACCACATTTTTCCAGGCAGCAGGTACAATATAAAAATCGGGCGATTGAACAGTTTTTTGTGGAGAATAATAGCTGTAATTCCTTATTGGTTTCTCCCATGGACTCTCTCTGTCAAAATAGTAGGTCTGTTGTCCTGTGACTTTACTGGTTCGATATTTCATTTCATATCCCTTGAATAGAAATTCATCATACTTTGTAGTATCCAGCTTCCATTGAAGCGTATACACACGCTTTTGTCTCAGGGACTCCTTTGTCATGGCTCTTAAATTAACTACGTCAGACTTGTTCTTTGCCAGGTATAAAGAAGCCACTTTTAAAAAATGGTAAGTCGAAAGTACACGATCCTTAAAAGGTTTGAACATGTGTGTTTCCAGGGTAAAACCCATAGTTCCAAAAAGAGAGGCATAACCAGTGGTATATCTCGGGTAATCCATGAAGCCAACAATTCCATTTTCCGGATTTCTTCTATCAAAACTCATAACATAAGGAGTCATTTCATACGGACTCTTCCTCATTTCACTAAACAGATCGGGTAACATTTTTTCATACATGTAGTTAGACAATGGAGCTTGCAGCTTGTCTCTTTGAGTGGCGATCAGGGTAATAACATATTGATAATCGGAACCATTAGAAGTATGCGTATCGATAAGAACATCCGGGTCCCAATCTCTCATTAGCTTTACAAATGAGATTGCATTCCTGGTATCCAATTTCACAAAATCACGATTCAGATCCATATTGATAGCATTTGCCCTAAATCCATGCTCAATTGGTCCATTCTGATTTGCCCGATGATAATTGCCACGATTCAGTGATCCTCCAACATTCAAAATAGGTACAATGCAGATCACGATACTATCCAGCATACTTGAATAGTCAGATGGATTTTGCAAAATTTCCATAGCAAACTTTGCACTTGCGTCTACACCACAAGGCTCTCCCGGGTGAATCCCATTATTCACAAGCATAACAGCTCTGTGGGCCTCTCTGACCTCAGCTGGATTAAACATGTTTTCTTTGGAGATAATAAAGAGGTGAAGAGGCTTCCCAGCATCAGTTTCACCGACAACTGTCAATGCACAGTTTTCAAAATTAGCATCCAGGTATTGATAAAATTCGATACTTTCCTGCCATGTTAATGATCGATTTTCTTCGTATTTCAGCTCAGATTGAGCGCTAATTTTGCTAGCGAACAGGAGTACCGACAGTAAAAGCAAAATACTTCTTCTCATATGTGTGGAGTTAAGATATACAAATTTAATTTTTTTCAGATGGCATCATTGCAATTAAGATTGAATTTAAAATGAATTTAACTAAATTTATAGGTCGGCTTCGGAATAATGGCTTAGTAAAGAATCATAACAGAGAATAAGCCGAAGAACAAAACTTATTGAGCAGAATATAATATCACAAATAATAAGTATCATGATAGATTTCAAAGCTCTATTTAAAATTTCATATGGTTTATATATTGTATGCTCCGGCAACAAGACCAAAGGAAATGGATTCGTCTCAAACACTGTGTTTCAGATAACTTCAGAACCGGCACAATTTGCGGCTTCCTGCAATAAGGATAATTACACTTGTGATCTTATCTCCAGATCAGGTAACTTTTCGGTATCAATTTTACATCAGGAAGCCAGCTCTGAATTGATAGGGAAATTTGGTTTTAGAAGTGGCAAAGATTTTAACAAGCTGGAAAATACTACTGTAAAATATGGACAAACGGGAGCGCCAATTGTAACGGACGGTTCTATTGCATACCTGGAGTTCAAAGTTGTAGAGAAGATTGATCTGGGATCACATATATTATTTATTGGAGAGTTAGTCAATTCTCAAGTTCTTGATGAAGACAAGGTTCCATTAACCTATGCTCACTACAGAGACGTTAAAAAGGGAATTGCTCCCAAAAATGCACCCACTTTTATTGATAAATCAAAGTTAGAAGCAAAAGCTGAAACTAAGAGTCCGGATAATTATAAATGTCTGGCATGTGGATACATCTACGAATCAGACAATGAAGATATACCTTTTGAAGATCTGCCCGACGATTGGACCTGTCCAATATGTGGAGCAGAGAAAGAAGATTTTATAAAAATGTAAATTAATCAAAACAACAATTATGGCCAATTCATTAAAAGGAACAAAAACAGAACAGAACCTGTTAAAATCATTTGCAGGAGAATCACAAGCAAGAAACCGTTACGAATTCTTTGTCAAGATTGCCAAGAAGGAAGGCTATGAGCAGATCGCAGCCATTTTTCAGGAGACAGCCAATCAAGAGAAAGAGCATGCAAAGCGCTTTTTTAAATTTCTTGAAGGAGGCATGACTGAGATCACAGCGAGTTATCCAGCAGGAATTATCGGAACAACAGCAGAGAATCTTAAGGCTGCTGCAGAAGGTGAAAATGAAGAATGGACAGCGCTTTATCCCGAATTTGCTGAAATAGCAAAAGAAGAGGGATTTCCTGAAATTTCAGTAGCCTTTAAAATGATTGCTAAAGTTGAAGCTGAGCACGAACGCCGATTCCTTAAACTCTTGCAAAATATATCTGAAGATAAAGTATTCATAAAAGATGGTAAGGTTTGGTGGAAATGTATCAATTGCGGATACGTATATGAATCAGCAAAAGCTTTGGAGAACTGTCCGGCATGTCTACATCCCAAGTCATACATGCAATTAAGGGAGGAGAATTACTAATATCCGGGACGCGAAACATACACTGAGTCTATACTTAACTTGAGGTTTACGTCATTGATATTCTGGATATTAGAATTAGTGGTTCTGGCATTGTTAAGTACAAGGGAAATCCCGTGTTAACCACTCATATTACTGGATCAGGAATTATTACTAATACGAACTAAGCAGGATCGTAACAATATAGCAGAAAGAATTGCAGCATGCTTTTCTTCAGGTTTGTTTTTAGTACTATTTGGGTGCAGCCAGTCATCTGAATTTAATTTTTTCCGTAAGTATGATTTCAATTTGGGATAGAAATTTGATTACACAGATATTGATGGAGCAGAAAATCTGGGAATGGCACAAACATCTATAATAGCTTTATAACTATGCAGGCAGGTAAATTCTATGGTACATTCATCGATCCTCTACTTAACAAAATTCACTCTCTTGGGGCAAGGACGATTCCGAAAGGAGCAAAAGTAATTGATATCGCATGTGGAAACGGTGTTCTTGCAAGAAAAATTGCAGCAAAAGCAGCTCATGTTACAGGTATTGATTTATCGACAGAGATGATTGACTATGCGAGAAAACAATCAGAAAAGGCCGGAATAAAAAACCTGGAGTTTGTTGAAATGGATGCTACTGATCTGTCTGGATTTAAGGACCAAGAATTCGATGTAGCCACTATATCCATGGCTGTGCACCAATTTAGCCTGGAAACCAGCAATATGATTCTTAAGGAGTTAAGCAGAATATCCAAAGAAATTGTCGTTATAGATTACAATTTTCCACTACCCGGAGGGTTTAATGGTCTTATTACCAGGATTATTGAATGGTTTGCCGGAATTGAACACAATGGTAATTTCAAGGCATATTTAAAGTATGGTGGAATTATTCCTATTGCTAAAGAATGTGGTTTAAACAGCAATGTGGTTTTTGGAAGAAAAAAAAGTGTTTTCACTGTGGTAAAGCTTAAGCACATAGAGGCTAAGGGCTATAGCTTATAAAGTATGAAGATGAGGTAGAATGCTGAGTTATTCTTCCAACATTAACTGATTTATTAAATTCCACAAATAACCTACATCAATCAGTATACAGCAACTTAAAAACTGTCAATAACATTCAAGGACTATATTGTAGAGCCCAAAGCAGCATACAGTAAGCAATTTTTATACATTTATGGCATAATATTTGAGTAGTGAACGACGTTACAAATATGTTATAGGGACCTTGATATAGATAGTATTATGAATAAAATATTTTCACTCTCAATAATTACTGGAATGGCACTGCTTTTATCTGCTTGTGCCACTCTGTTTACCGGTACCACACAGAGTGTTACTATAGATTCAGAACCTCAGGGAGCAGATATTATCGTCGACGGGCAATTTGTTGGGACTACACCTGCCAGGGTACGACTTAACCGTGATCTCAATGCTATTTTTGACGATGGGAAATACATACGTTTAGAGAAGGATGGATATATTCCTGATGGATATATTCTCGGTGCAGATATTGAGCCATTTTCAGTATTGAATACGTTCATCCTATTTTTCTGGGCAGTTGATGCCGTTACAGGAGCATTGATGCGTTACGATAGCGAGTATTATAACTTCATGCTTATGCCATATGATGCTAATCCGGGTTACAATAACCAATCATATGGATACTCCCAAGCTATTCCTCCATACAGTCAGCAATACAATCAGCAGGAAACTGTAGAAGAGGTTGATAATTATGAAAAGCTGATGAAGCTGGTTGATCTTTATGAGGAGGGCTTGATCACAAAGGAGGAATTTGAAATAGAGAAGGAGAAGATATTTAATAAGTGAAATGAGGTGTGAAATCCTTGGATAGATTTATCTCTCCACTGCAGATAAAGTCATATTTTGCACTAAACATCATTACAAACACAGAGAATAAATATTGTATACAAATGCCATTGGTATAAAGACTCTGCGATAAAAAGAGATTCATGGTACCAGAAAACTTCAATTTGTTCAAACAACTTACTTTTTCATTACTTTTATAGCTTAGCAATTTCCAATAAAGCCAGTATGTCAACAAAACGACTCTTGCATTATGGTCTTCAGAGAAGCGGAACAAATTTCCTAAAGAAAATAGTTCAGCAACACTTTGATATTGAATTTATTAATCAGGAGAACGGAAGAGCTCATCCAACCCATAAACACTTCAGACTATATGATAATAAAGAGCTGATCGGTCGCCCCAACTACCAGAATGATCTGTTGTTTAGAGATTTTATTGATTTTGAAAAACAGCTTTCATTTGAGAAGGGGTTTGATGGTATAATTGTGTTATCGAAGGATCCATATAGCTGGAATATCAGTTACAGCAAATGGGGAAAGAAAAACCGGTGGCCCGCTCCACCACATCCATATTTACTGGAGTACAATGAATATTACAGAAAGTGGTTGCAGTTTTCGGAAGAAAGTAAGAGAGTAATACTTGTAAGATATGTTGACCTGCTTTCGGAAAGGGAGAACTTGTTACTATTGATTCAAAATCAGTTAGGTCTAAGTAAAAGAAAGGAAGAATCTGGTAATGAAAAAACAATTAAAAAGGTTCCACGCTCCTCAAAATTTACTAAAAACAGGCTCAAGTATTATCTGAAAGAAGAGTATCTTCAGGGGTATAATCAGCAATATCTTGATGAAGTCAACAACTATATCGATCATGATCTCATTAAAAAGTTAGGATATAAATCCTATTATTAACAGTAATTGAATATTTGGAGAATACTTTAGGAAATATCCAAGTGATGAACATTATAAAAAAAGCAATAGTTTTTTTCATCGTCTCCAGAGGAAGGAGAATTGAGAGGAGAAAATTTTCAAAACCACCTATATACATTGGAGGTTGTGGAAGATCAGGGACTACCCTACTGCTCTCTATCCTGTCTTCACACAAAGAGATATTTGCTTGTCCGAAAGAACTCAACCTCTTCTTTGATGCAGAAATATCAGATGAAAAGGTTCATCTTCCAATGATATATCGCCTCTATCGCACATTTATTACGGTAAATATAAAATCTACAGCAAAGAGGTACTGCGAAAAATCGCCGGCCAATGTTCAGCGTATCGATACGATAAACAAATACCATCAAGGACAATTTAAACTGATTCACATTATCCGGGATGGCAGGGATGTTACCTTATCAAAACACCCAAAAAATGTTGGACAATATTGGATTGAACCTTCCAGGTGGGTACGGGATGTAAAACTTGGTCTCGCCTACAAAGAGCACCCCGCTGTTCACACTATCCATTATGAAGCCCTTGTAAATGACTTCGAAAAAACCATAGCAGGAGTTTGTGATTTTTTGGATATCATTGTCTCCGATGAGATTCTCAACTGGCACAAACACACTACTGTACGGAAAAACAAAGCACTTTATAGCTCAATAAAAGAAATCAGCAACAGTTCCATTGGTAAATTCAACAAATCTGAAAATGAGGAAAGGCTTAGGGAGTTTATGAAGGATGAGGAGGCAGTTGGATTGTTGGAAAAGCTGGGGTATGAGGGGTAAATAGATCATGCGATAATGTGATGACCGATAAAGTAGTCTGAATTCCACCTTACATTTTCTTAAACAATGTTAAAATATTTTTTATTGAGAATATTCTCACTATCTTTGTGCAAATAAATTGATCAATGCCACGCAGAAAAAGATTAAGAAAAGTAGTTGCTCCTCCTGGTTTCAAGGGATATAAGCCATATGGAACATCGGGTAAAGTAACTGGTCATGTGGAGTTATTGTATGAAGAATACGAAGCTATTAAGCTAGTCGATTACGATGGCATGAATCATCTGGAAGCCTCTAAACTAATGGGTATTTCCAGACCAACAATGGCCCGGATATATGAAGAGGCAAGAAAAAAAATAGCAAAGGCTCTGGTTGAGAGTAAAGAAATAAAAACTGCATTTGGAAATGCATGGCTGGATAAAAGCTGGTACGTCTGCGAGCAATGTCACACAAAATTTAACCTCCCTGACAATATTACTCAGCAAGCCTGTCCTTTGTGCAGCTCATTTAATATTAACGCAATAACAAAAACATCAAAATGAAGACAATAATATCATCCTCAGGGAATAAGCTTAATTCAGAATTTGATCTCAGATTTGGGAGAGCAGCATGGTTTTGCCTGTTCGACGATGAAACAGGTAAATCAATATTCTTTCAAAATGAACACAGTGAAGCACAGGGTGGTGCAGGTACAAAGGCATCCGAGTTTGTCATTGAAATGGAAGCTACAAAGGTGATTTCAGGTGATTTTGGTCCCAAAGCCAAAGAATTACTTGAAAAATTTAAAATCCAAATGGTAATCCTTGATAATGCAAAAACCACCATTGGAGAAATTGTTGAGAAATTGGCAGGAAAGTGAAAAAATTAGCGACTCCATTAATGCATTAAAGCTTTAAAACATTGTTACATTGTTGCATTATTGCATTGTTGCATTGTTGCACTTAAATAAATAAATATGAAAAAGATATTCGCAATTCCGGTTACTAAGGGAGTACTTGACGCACATTTTGGTCATTGTACACATTTTGCATTTGTAGAAGTAGAAGATGATAAGATTATCTCCGAACATTTGGAGGATGCTCCTCCTCACCAACCGGGATTACTTCCTCCATGGATAGCTGAAAGAGGAGCTACAGATGTTATCTCCGGTGGAATGGGACAGATGGCTATTGATATTTTCAATAAGAATAAAGTTAATGTATTTGTGGGAGCACCTGCTCTCACCACAAAAGAGCTGGTAGAAGGATTTATCGACGGAACACTTTCATTCAGAGCAAACTACTGCGATCACTGATGAAACCTTTTAAACTTGCAATTGCCAGCGGGAAAGGTGGTACTGGCAAAACTACCATATCTGTAAATATTGCATATTTTCTAAATTCTGATCACACAAAGAGTATAAAACTGCTCGATTGCGACGTTGAAGAACCAAATGATGCTTTGTTCTTTCCAGAAGCAGAACTCGTTTCAACTAAAGAGGTAACACAGCTGATACCAAGAATTGATACTGATGCGTGCACCTTTTGTCGGAAATGTGCTGAGTGGTGTGAATTCAATGCTATAGTTGTTATTCCACCTGTAAAATTTGCAGAGGTAAACGCCAGCTTATGTCACTCCTGTGGCGCTTGTCTGGTTGCATGTGAATTTGATGCCATCAAGGAATATCCTGAACCAATTGGAACAATAAGTTATCTAAACACGGGAATTGGTGCCGGACTTGCTGAAGGCAGGTTGAAAATTGGATCCGCCATGCAAACCCTGATGATTAAAGAGTTAAAAAAGGATGTTTCAGATGAACATCAGATTGTAATTTATGATGCGCCACCTGGAACAAGTTGTCCGGTAGTTGAAACAGTTTCAGATGCAGATTTTGTTATCCTTGTTACAGAACCAACTCCCTTTGGACTACACGATTTAAAATTAACAGTTACGCTACTTCAGGATATTGGCAAACAATTTGGTGTAATTGTAAATAAATCAGGACTTGGGAATTCAGATGTGTTCAATTATCTGGATAATGAAAATATTGAATTACTTGGAGAGATTCCTTTCGACAGGGAGTATGCAAGACGATATGCAGATGGTTCCATTCTGAAGGATATCCCCACAGATATAGAGAACAGGTATCGTACTATTGTTGATAAAATCGCATTAAGAATGAAAGCATATGAAGGAAATAACAATTCTTAGTGGAAAAGGGGGAACCGGGAAAACCAGTATAGCTGCAGCTTTGGCGTCTATTGCCAAAAATGCTGTATTCTGCGACAATGATGTTGATGCAGCCGATCTTCACTTGATTCTTAAGCCAAAAGTTAATGAAGAGCATGTCTTTTACGGCGCTTATGTAGCCTCTATTAATCAGGAGAACTGCACACAATGCGGTATTTGCGCTGATATTTGCAGATTTGATGCTATTCATTTCAGTCCATCAACCGGATATACCATCAATCCCTTGCAGTGTGAAGGTTGCAGATTGTGTGAGAGGGTTTGTCCGGAAAACGCCATCTCCTCAGAAAAAAGTTCTGCAAACAGCTGGTTTGTTTCTGATACAAGGTATGGTCAGATGGTACACGCCCACATGGGACCAGGAGAAGAAAATTCCGGAAAACTAGTCACCGAGGTGCGAAGAAAAGCGAGGGCAATAGCTGAGGAAACTGGTGCTGATTTCATTATCAATGATGGTCCTCCCGGTATTGGTTGTGCTGCCATATCATCTGTAACCGGAACCGGACAAGTACTGATTGTTGCTGAGCCTACAAAATCCGGATTACACGATGCAAAAAGACTGGTGGAATTGGTGGAAATTTTCAAAATTCCAATATTCGCTCTTATTAATAAATATGATATCAATCCTGAAGTCTCTGAAGAAGTAGCCCATTATTTCAAGGAGAAAAAAATCCCCGTTCTGGCTAAAATAAACTTTGACACCTCATTTGTCGAAGCAATGATCGAGGGAAAAACTATTGTTGAATACGATGAGAAAGGCGAAATTGCAGAAGCATTGAAGGAGATGTGGAGAAAACTGGTGAGGGAATGAGGGCGAGAGAAGGACAGAGGGGCATAGGGCAGATGAAAAAGTTAACAAAAGCTAAAACCAAGAAACTATGAAATTAACAATCCTGACTGAAAATTGTGCTGGTGAAAAATTTCAGGCTGAGCATGGTCTGTCTTATCTTATTGAGGTAGGTAATTCGAAAATTCTTTTTGACACCGGCCATAGTGATCTTTTTCTAAAAAATGCTGATATGCTTGGATTAGATATCCACACTGAGGTAAACAAAATTGTACTCAGTCATGGACACTGGGATCATGGAGATGGACTCCGCTTCCTTCAAAATAAAACACTAATCACACACCCTAACTCCTTTATAAAGAGATTTCATAAAGTCGATCATGAAAATGTCGGTCTTAAAATGACCAAAGAAGAAATCGAAACACAATTCGACTTAATTACTTCATCATCTGCTTTAACAATTGAAGAAAACATCATCTACCTGGGTGAAATTCCAAGAATTAACAATTTCGAGTCTCAAACTACAAACTTTGTTGATGAAGATGGGAATAAGGATTTCGTTCCTGACGACTCAGCACTGGCTATAATAATAGATACTGAGCTAATTATAATCTCAGGTTGTGCACATGCAGGTATCTGCAATACAATAAGCCATGCAAAAAAGGTCACAGGTCTGAGCAAAGTAAAAGCAGTTATAGGCGGATTTCACCTAAAATTCGATGATCATAAAACAAAGAAGACCATTGATTTTCTTAAAAATGAAAATATTGAAACCCTCATCCCCTCTCATTGCACTGCTCTGCCAGCACTTGCCGCATTCTACAGAGAGTTTCAAATACAACATTTACAAACAGGAATGATTCTTGAGCTTTAAAAGGGTCGTCTGAGTGAGCTGAATCCCAATTTTACCTGTCCACCTTTAGGAAATATCTAAGTATTCGTCAAGCAAAAACTTATTATCTCAAGCTATTTATTGACATAGAAAGAAATATTTCTTATCTTTACACTTTCTTAATTAGGAATTATTCTTATTTAATAAATATTAAATAATATGACTTACCAGGAATTATTAAAAAATGTAAAACTGAGGGTTACTCCACAACGTATTGCCGTTTTGGATGCAATTTCGCAGCGAACGGATCATCCTTCTGCTGAAGACATAAGCAATGCAGTAAGATTAAAATATCCAAATATTGCTATTGGAACGATATATAATATCCTCGATACTTTTTCTAAAACAGGAATAATTAACCATGTCAAGACTGACAAAGGAAGCATGCTCTACGATTTTATTTTAGAAAAGCACCACCATCTGTATTGTAACAATACCGATAGAATTGAAGACTATTACGATGAAGAACTGGATACTCTATTGGAAGAGTATTTCAAAAAGAAGAAGATCAATGGCTTTACAATTGATGATATAAAATTACAGCTGGTAGGTAAATTTAAGAGCCAGAATTTATAGCTGCTTATCAAATAAGATATTTAAAACAATCAAAAAACGGATTAATAATTAAAAACAACAATGATGGAAGAACAAGTAAATCAAGAGGTTATCTCCATGCCAAGAATTGGAGACCCCGCACCAGAATTCACAGCGGTAACAACACAAGGTGAAATCAATTACCCTTCAGATTACGAAGGAAACTGGTCTATACTATTTAGTCACCCGGCAGACTTTACTCCTGTATGCACTTCTGAATTCATGACTTTTGCAACAATGGAAAGTCAATTTGAAGCCCTCAACTGTAAATTAATAGGTCTCTCGATTGATGGTCTCTATAGTCATATTGCATGGTTAAGAACTATTAAAGAGAAGATTGAATACAAAGGGATGAAAGATATTGAAGTGACTTTCCCTCTTATTGAAGATATCTCTATGGATGTAGCCAAAAAATATGGAATGATTCAGCCAAATGAGGATAGCACCAAAGCTGTCAGAGCTGTATTCTTCGTTGATCCAAAAGGAATAATCAGAGCTATGATTTATTATCCACTTAGTCTGGGTAGAAATTTCGATGAACTACTGCGTGTAGTCACAGCACTTAAGGCTGCAGATGAGTTTTCAATTGCAACACCTGCAGACTGGCGTCCCGGTGATGATGTGATCGTTCCGCCTGCAGGATCCTGTGGCACTGCCCAAGATCGCATGGAAGGCAAGGAAGATATGACTTGCTATGACTGGTTCTTCTGTACCAAAAAACTCGATGAAGAGACAGTTTGGAAAGCCATAAAGAAATAATCTACTCACTATATAATAAAAAGGGGCTGTCTCAAAAGGTCGATACAGCCTCTTTTTATTGCTACTTATCACAAAATCGCTTAGCTTTAAGCACAATCATTCTATCTTATTTAGACGAAAAAAATAAATTTAGATAAGCATATCAAAATCATATATTATGAGATCATACTTGCTGCTTTTCCTATTTGTATTGGCCTTGGGTTGTACCAATCAACAGAAGCAGATCATTCCGGATAATAATACCCCATTTGTCTGGGAGAATGCAAATATCTATTTTCTCCTAACCGACAGGTTTTACAATGGGGACAGCGAAAATGACATCAACTTTGGCAGAACAGAAAACACAGCGGTTAACCGTGGATTTCAGGGTGGAGACTTCTCTGGTATTACGAAAAAGATAGAAGACGGATATTTTACTGATCTGGGTATTACTGCTATCTGGATGACTCCTTTTGTTGAACAGATTCATGGTTGTGAGGATGAAGGAACAGGTCTCACTTACGGATTCCATGGATATTGGGCCAAGGACTGGACCAGTATCGACCCGAATTTTGGCACTGAAGAGGAGTTGTCTGTTCTGATTGAAACAGCCCATAGCAATGAAATACGGATTATAATGGATGTCGTGATAAACCATACAGGGCCCGTAACTGAGATCGATCCGGTCTGGGAGAATGCCTGGGTGCGCACTGGTCCCCAATGTACATACAAGGATTACCAATCAACGGTTACCTGTACCCTGGTCAAGAATTTACCTGATATCAAGACAGAGAGTGTTGAAGAAGTTGAGCTTCCTGATGAATTATTAAAAAAATGGGAGCAGGAAGGCAGACTTGAGCAAGAGACAGAAGAACTGGATCTTTTTTTTGAACGAACAGGATATCCCAGAACGCCAACATATTACATCATTAAATGGCTAACGGACTATGTCAGGAAATATGGTATAGATGCCTACAGACTTGATACTTCCAAGCATGTGGAAGAGGAGGTGTGGGCCAAACTGCGTAAGGAGGTGGATATAGCCTATGCAGATTGGAAAGCTGCAAACCCCAAGCAATTTATGGCTGAAACAGAGTTCTTTATGTTTGGGGAAGTCTATGGCTATGGTATTTCATCTGGGAAATTCTATAATTTTGGAGATGCACAAGTAGATTATTACGCACATGGAATCAATAGTCTTATCAATTTCGAATTCAAATATGATGCCAGCAAATCATATGAAGAGATATTCTCAAAATACTCATCCATCCTCAATGGTGATCTAAAAGGTTATCCCACTGTAAATTACATAAGCTCTCATGATGACGGGAGTCCATTTGATGCAATGAGGAACAAGCCTATAGAGACCGCTACAAAACTCCTGCTTTGTCCAGGAGCCTCTCAAATCT
>JAUUZQ010000025.1 GCA_030589895.1 Bacteroidales bacterium | reverse complement strand
TTGTTGCAATCACAGATATCATCATTAAAGATGGAAAAATCCATCTCCATTTTTTTTGCTTCTTATCGCTCATAAACACATTTTTTTCTTAAAATTACAATCTGCAAAAATAGTGTTTACTTACCAATCAATCAAAGAAATGAGTAAAGAAATAGTGTTAAAAGGTATAATTAACACCTGTATATACTCCCATGGTGTATGGATGAGTTACCGGAAGTGATGATTCGTTAATAGAATTCAGATAATACCTGAAGCGAGGTTCAATGCTGAGACTAAAATTTCCCTGGAAACTATAGACAAATCCGATACCGGCATTTCCTGAATAATTTACACTTCGAATATCCTGAACCTGTCCAATTTCAACCCTTCCATTAATTGTGTTCGCTGAGACATGGTTCCCGACAAGCAGATTTGTGCTTAGACCTCCTATCAGGAGAATATCCAGATTGCGATCAAGAATTTTGTACCTCAGGTTAAATGGAATTTCAAGGTATTCAAATGATTGCGTAAATGAATTTACAGGATCCTGATCATAAGTAATTACTGCAGATTCCAATACCTGATAATCTGCCACCGAGTTTGATCCCGTATATGAATTCGCAAAGAGATCCACATCCCCTGATACAATTGTACCTATTGAATTTGAAAGGCTCACTATGCTGCTCCCGGATCTTTCCAAATCATCTATAAACAATTTACCACCAAAGAATGCATTGTAATCACCAATTGCCAGGCCCATCCTGCTATAGATTATACCAGACTCAATGCTAAAGCGATCTGACTGAAGATAACGTACTTGCATTCCACCTGAATAAGCAAGCACCCCTGTTTCTGAACTATTAACAGCCTGGTTCTTCAAAATATCAGAAGAAGAAACATCCCTGTAACTATACAATGGTGTAAGTGAAGCACCCAGCTGCCATCTGCTCTTAGCTTCATTTATATCGGGGATAATCTCTTCAACATAAAGATTCAGGTTTGAAATACTGTCCATCAGCTCCGCAATTCTCAGTGAATCCATTCGAGCTTGCACCCCAATATTAGTCTCCTCAGTTTGCTCAATAATCTCAGGCTCCTCATTTTGCTCAATATTTTCAAGCTCTACAGCTTGCTCAATATTTTCAGCAAAAGCAATTTCTTCAGTCTCTGCAAGCGGGTTCAAGCTCTCTGCCAATGTATTCTCTTCCATTGCCTCTTCTATTACTTCTTCCATGGCTATCAGCACCTTTTCCTCAAATCTATCTGGTTTTTTAGAAGTCCCGGGAGTAGCAATAGTAATATCTCTATTCGAATCAGCCTGATGAATATTTTCAGTTGCAGCGTCCTTATGAGTAATTTCATTTGGAGCATCCTCAATTTCTGAATATTGAGCCGACTGCTCAACTGGTTTTGCAGGATTCTCTGATTTTACAGGACTCTCCGCGATAGTTGTTTCAGGCTGTTTCTCCATCAGATGAACCCCCACAGTAATTGCCAGTGCCAGGCCGGCAGCAGCAGCCAAAATAATGAATAGAGGTTTCCTTGATCTTCCGCCTTGAAGTTGTGAAGAAATATCTTCCCATATCCCCTCAGGTGGTTCAACCTTGAAATTACTCATCTTTTCAGACAGCATTCCTTTTTTTATGTGCTTCTCTTTACTCATCTAATATTCACTTCTCCATATAATTTCTTCACCTTCTCCTGTAAAATCGCTCTGGCTCTCGAGAGGTTCGATTTCGAAGTCCCCTCACTTATCTCCAACTGTTCCCCGACCTCTTTATGAGTGTAACCTTCAATTGCATACAGGTTAAAAACCATTCGGTACTTTGGAGACAAATCCTGGATCATTTTAACCAATGTCTCCGCATTCAGTTGAGCAAGGATCTCTTCACTTACCTCCTCCTCTCCAAACTTCTGATTCTCATCAACTCTTTGCAATACAACTTTACTCCTGTACTTTTCCAACGCAGTATTGATCATCACTCTTTTAATCCACCCCGGAAATGCCTTTGGATCCTTTACCTGGTCCATTTTCTGAAAAACCTTCACAAAACCATCCTGCAAAATATCCTTTGCGTCATCTTCATCAGAGGCATACTGAAGGCATAAGCCATACATGGCTGCACTAAACAGCTTGTATAACTCCTCCTGACTGCGAGCATTTCCACGCTTACAATCCTTTATCAGTATTTCCAGTTGTTCTGCCAATTCGTAATTCCTCCCTGATGTAAATTTACTTTATTTCTTGCTGAAGAGGAGATCTTTTTACCTCTTCTGTAAGAAAAACTCCCGGATCAATCCGAAAGTTGCAAACTGGCAGGAGAATCTTTCTAAATATTATTACTATTATGGGGAAGATGTATGGAAGAACCGGATGGTTGCGTTTAATTAAATACGCAACCATTTTGGAGACAGATACATCTTTGAGGTGTGTGACAATGCAACAATGCAACAATGAAATAATGCAAAAATGAAAAACATAATTACAATAACCCTGATTGCTCTCCTCGCAACAGCATGCGAATGGACAGCCACCGAAGATTCCACTTTTGATTACAATCTGAAATCTGCAGAAGTAATTGCTACGAATAACAACTTCGGATTAGAACTCTTCAATCAGATTCTTGCAAATGAAGACAAAGCAAATGTGATGATCTCTCCTGCTTCAATTAGTCTGGCACTGGGAATGGCATATAACGGAGCGGGAAGCACTACAAAAGATGCCTTCGATCAGGTTCTAAATTATGAGGGTCTTACAACTGAAGAAGTAAATGAAATCAGTCTTGACCTGATTATGCAGCTCTTAACCGACAAAAAAGATAATCTCCTGGAAATAGCCAATTCAATCTGGTATCATGAAGGCTTTCCTGTCCACCAGAGTTTTCTGGACATAAACAGCACATACTTTGATGCCGAAGTGCGCGAACTCGATTTCTCTTCTCCCTCTGCTGTGGAAACAATTAATAATTGGGTGAGTGATAACACACACGACAAGATTGAAAAGATTATAGATGATCTCTCCCCTGATGCCAGGATGGTGCTCATAAATGCACTTTACTTTAATTGTCTCTGGGAATATGAATTTGACCCGGATGAATCCACTCAGGAGATATTTTATACAAACGATAACAGTGAATTTGGCAAAGTAGAGATGATGAAAACTGAAAGTACTTTCAACTATGCAGCCACGGAAGAATTCACTGCTGTTGAACTACCCTATAAAGATGATAAATTCAGTATGCACCTTTTTCTTCCAGCTTATGGAACAGATGTTAATGATCTTATAAGTGAACTGGATGGCAATACCTGGATCGACTGGCTAAGCAAATTTAGTCTTAATGATGACATACAGGTGATCATGCCAAAATTTAAGTTCGATTACGATCGCTCACTTGTAGAGGATCTACAAGAAATGGGCTTGGGTATTGCATTTACCACTGAAGCAGATTTTTCAGGAATAAGCGATATTGGACTTCTTATTTCAGATGTAATACATAAAACCTATATTGATGTAAATGAAGAAGGAACAGAGGCAGCTGCAGTTACAGCAATTGTATTTGAAGTTACCTCAATAGATCCATCAGGTCCGAAAATTATCACATTTAACAGACCATTTCTGTTCACAATAACCGAGAACTCCAGCAAATCAATTGTATTTGTTGGAAAGGTGGAAGAACCTGAGTATGAGGATTAAATATGTATCACCTCCCCATATGCAGCCGCTGCTGCCTCCATAACAGCCTCCGACATGGTTGGGTGTGGATGGATGGCTTTGAAAATCTCTTCGCCTGTGGTTTCAAGCTTTTTGGCCAGCACTAATTCAGCGATCATTTCAGTTACATTGGCACCTATCATATGTGCTCCCAATAACTCACCATATTTTTCATCGAAAATAAGTTTTACAAATCCCTCCTTGGTTCCTGAAGCTGAAGCCTTACCTGAAGCTGTGAAAGGGAACTTGCCAACTTTCAATGTGTATCCCGCCTCTTTGGCTGCCTTCTCTGTCATGCCCACAGAGGCTACTTCAGGATTGGTATAGGTACATCCCGGTATATTTGTATAATCGACAGGCTGAGGTGAATGTCCGGCAATTTTTTCAACGCAGGTAATTCCTTCGGCTGATGCAACATGTGCAAGGGCCGGTCCATCTACAATATCGCCAATTGCATATACACCTGCTACATTCGTCTGGTAATAATCATCAACTTTCACCTTTCCTTTGTCCATATTCACTCCAAGTTCTTCAAGACCAAGATTCTCAGTATTCGGGGTAATCCCAACTGCTGAAAGGACGATATCTGCCTCAACAGTCTCCTCCCCTTTTGCTGTTTTGATCAAAACCTTACATTTTTTCCCTGAAGTATCAACTGATTCAACTGTTGAGCTGGTCATCACTTTCATCCCCATCTTCTTGAATGATCTTCCAAGTTGTTTTGAAACCTCCTCATCTTCAACAGGAACAACATTTGGAAGAAACTCAACCAGCGTCACCTTTGTTCCCATAGTGGTATAGAAATTAGCGAACTCACTTCCAATGGCACCGGATCCAACAACTACCATTGACTCCGGAAGTTTGTCCAGTGTCATTGCTTTGCGATAACCTATGATCTTCTTTCCATCCTTCTTTAAATTAGGCAACTCCCGGGATCTTGCACCAGTGGCAAGGATAATATGTGATGCTTCAATATCAATTGCTTTTCCCTCAGCATCTGCAACAGTAACGACCCCCTTAGACTTAAGTTTTCCAGTTCCGCTAATGACGTCAATTTTATTTTTCTTGAAAAGGTATTGAATTCCCTTACTCATTCCTTCAGCAACATTTCTACTGCGTGCAACGATCTTGTCAAACTCAGGTTTCACTTCCCCTTCAATTTTAATTCCATACTCTTCTGCATGTTTAAAATAATCCAGGACCTGGGCGCTTTTCAATAGTGATTTTGTTGGAATACATCCCCAATTCAGGCAAATTCCACCCAGCGATTCACGCTCTACTACTGCGGTTTTTAACCCTAATTGCGAAGCACGAATTGCTGCTACATACCCACCTGGACCACTACCGATTATCAAAAGATCATATTTCATCTGTCGTTTTTTTTTAATTAAGAACGAATATATAACAACAAAACTACAAATCAGTTTTCAAAAAAGTAAATTTTTTTACTGATTAAACAATTCAATGGCCATTTATAGGGATTATGAAAAGGCTTGATTTCAGCACTTCACAGGTCCGGAGCGAGAAAAACAGCATCCAAAAAAAGAATCTTATCTTTGCAGTCCCTTTTATGAGTAACTACGAATTTTTCAATAGAGATCTAAGTTGGCTATCCTTTAATTACAGAGTATTGGAAGAGGCTATGGATAAGTCCCTCCCCCTATATGAGCGGATAAAATTCCTTGCCATTTATTCCAATAATATGGAGGAGTTTTACCAGGTGAGGGTCAGCTATTATCAGCAGATGCTCCGACAGGAGAAGCGATTCCCTCAACAGATCAAATATGTAAATCCGGCTAAGGTTATTCATGATATTAATAGCGTAGTATCAGAACAACAACTCATATTCCACAGGATTTTTGAAGAGGAGATCGTCCCTGAACTTAGAAAAAATAAAATCCATCTACTCGAGTCGGAAGATGAAGTTTCAGAGGCACACAAAGAGTTTATCAGAGAAGTTTTCTTTACTGAAATTCTGACATACATCCAACCTGTTCTTCTTGTGAAACAGAGAGTACGTCCTTTTCTTGAATCCGGCAATGTCTATATAGCCCTTGACATGGTTATCAAGGATAAACTAAATAAAAAAACAGGAAAAAGAAGAGAGCAGTATGGAGTCATTAAGGTACCCGTCGACAGAAATATTCCCAGGTTCATACAATTACCTGTAGAAAATGATGAGCATTATATTATGTTTGTGGAGGATATAATTATGCACCATGTTGATGCTATCTTCCCCGGATATGATATTAAGGATTTTTACTCCATAAAACTTACCAGAGACGCCGACCTCGAATATGATGATTATGAGGGTGAGCATCTGATTGATGTAATCGAGGATCTCAAAAAACAAAGGTCATTAGGCAAACCAAATCGTTTCCAATACGACAGGAAGATTCCGCAGCGTTTGTTGAATTATCTCATCAAGAATTTTTATCTGGAAGATGATATCATGGTAAAAGGAGGCAGCAGACATAATTTCAGAGACTTCTTTGGTTTTCCAAATCCCATGAGTCCGGGTCTTGAGGTTGAAAAGCTGACCCCGCTGTCTATACCGGAAATCGATAAGCATAAAGGCACGATTGCTTCACTTATTCATAAAAAAGATATTCTGCTCAATGTTCCATATCAGCGCTACGAGTATCTGCTTCAGTTTTTGCATTCAGCCGCAAAAGATCCTTCAGTGCTTGAGATAAAAGCAACACAATATCGTGTTGCAGATCACTCTTCTGTTGTAAATGCACTGATAGATGCCACAGACAATGGTAAAAAAGTTACAGTTTTTGTTGAGTTGAAAGCAAGATTCGATGAAGAAGCGAATCTGCAATGGGCATCTGAAATGACCAAGGCAGGTATAAAAATAATATACAGTATTGCGAAGTTGAAGGTTCATGCCAAGCTGGCACTCATTATTCGTAAAGAGGGAAGTGAAATTGGTAACCAGGTTTATCTTGGGACTGGAAACTTCAACGAGAAGACTGCACGGCTATATGGTGACCATGGTCTGTTCACAGCCCATAAAGGGATAATAAAAGACGTGAAAGAACTGTATAAACACCTTGAAGATCAAAACTATAACTGCAAGTTTAAGTATATACTGGTACCCGGATTTAACATGGTCGAACGCTTCGAAAAACTAATCGCCCGGGAAATCAAACATGTAAAAAGAGGTCGTGGCGGATACATTCTTTTAAAAATGAACGGACTACAGGATCCTTACCTGGTTCGGAAATTATATGAAGCAAGTGAAGCAGGTGTAAAAATCGATCTCATCATCCGTGGTATCTGCATCCTGAAGCCAAATCAACCCTACAGTAAGAACATCAGGGTTATTCGCATTGTTGACCGCTTTCTGGAGCACGCAAGAACTTTTGTCTTTTACAACAATGGAAAACCAGATGTGTACCTTAGCTCTGCAGACTGGATGAAACGTAATCTCTACAAAAGAATTGAATGTGGATTTCCAATACTCGATGAGGCACTACAGCAGGAGATAATCGATATTCTGAATATTCAACTATCTGATAATGTGAAAGCAAGTCTGATAGATGAAAATATGCAGAATGTGCGAATTTCCAATAATGAACCTACAGTTCGCTCTCAGATGGCCACATATGATTATTTCAGGAAGAAATATAACCTTGAGGATTCAGACAAGTAGATAAAGTTATATACCCTTAACTATTATATCCAATAAAAAACCCGGGAAGTACCCGGGTTTTTTTATATCTAAACGGAAAATACTATTCTCCCAGCAATTCTGTTAATTTCTCCTTCAACTCATCCTCACTAAGATTTTTAGCTATAATTTTACCATCCTTATCGATAAGTACTGTATGAGGTATTGATTTAACAGCATACAGACCTGCTCCGGCGCTCTGCCATCCTTTGATATCAGAAACCTGTGTCCAGACCAATCCGTCATCTTCAATAGCCTTCAGCCAGGCTTCCTTTGTATTATCGAGTGATACACCGAAGATATCAAATCCCTTTTCATGAAATTCATTATAGAGGGCAACAACACCAGGATTTGCACGTCTGCACGGACCACACCAGGCAGCCCAGAAATCGATAAGCACAACGCCATTCCCTGTAAGACTGGAAAGACTTACCTCATTGCCATCAGGATCCGGTAAAGTAATATCAGTAAAATCAGCTCCAATTTCTACGCGTCTCATCTTTTCCAGATCCTCGTTAGACTGAACGTAGTAGCTCGATGAATGAAGAGATTCATCCAGTGTTGCAAGCCAGGTTTCCAGTTCATCTGCAGACAATCTGTGGGCCTTGCTACGAATTAAAAATGCGGAAACAACAGACGATGGATTGCCTGCGATGAATGTTGAATCATAAACTGCTTTTTCATCTTCGAGAGCATAATACTTCTCCACGATCACATCCAGGACCTCTTTTTCAGCACCCTCAGCAGCTGCAGCCCTGTATTGATCAGAAATTGCCTGCTGCTTATCATTGAATTCCTGAGCACCATCTTTGTATGCATCATACTCTAGCTGGGGACCTGCTTCTACTTCAATAACAGGATCTCTCATTGATCCGGAAATTGAATAATCATAATTATCCACAAAGACAGGAAGACCACCACGAACACCTGATACACTAACATACAGCATTTCCGGAGCATCAATAGATCCGTTGATTTCACCAAACCCGGTAGAATCGAGCATTACAGAATCAAGAGTGATTAACTCCCCCGGAATGCTTTGTTGTAATAGCAACTGTTTTCCGGCCATCTCTTCGAGATTAAACTTCAAGGTGTAACCCTGTTCGCTGCTACATGCAACAAGAGCTACTGCGAGAAAAAGAAAAAGAATTTTTTTCATGGTTTTTATCATTTTTTTATTTGAAAGGTTCTATTCTCAGCCACATAAACTTATTGAGAACTATTGTAATACAAGATTTATATTTGGATAAATGGCGCCGCAAAAATAAGAAGTTATTGTACAAAAACCTACTCCATTGTTTTATCAGGAAAATATTTTTCCAACAGGTCGGTGGCAGCGGCAAATGATGTCAGCTCATCCCTCTTCATCATATTCTTCAGCTCCTCGAGTCGTTTCTTGACATTCGGATTATTAAAAAATCTCTGCTTCAAACCATCCTGAAGGGTCTGATACATCCAATATGTAGATTGTTCAGACCGGCGAAGCGTAAAGAAATCATTTCTCTCTGCAAAGGTTTTATACTCCCCTATCTTTTCCCAGATTGAATCTATTCCACGGTTCTCAAGTGAAGAGCAGGTCAATACGGTCGGAGCCCAGCCCGAAGGAGGAAGAGGGAACAGGTGCAGTGCATTCGAATACTCTGCCTTAGCTCTTTTAGCCATTGACAGGCTATCACCATCCGCCTTATTTATAACCAGCATATCAGCCATTTCCATGATGCCCCGTTTCATCCCCTGAAGTACATCACCAGCCCCCGGAACCATAAGCAAGAGAAAGAAATCGACCATGGAATGTACGGTTGTTTCAGATTGCCCCACTCCTACCGTCTCCACAATAATTGCATCATATCCGGCAGCTTCGCATAATATTATTGATTCTCTGGTTTTTCGTGCAACACCGCCTGTAGTCCCACCAGATGGGGTTGGTCGGATGAAAGCTCTTTCATCAGCTGACAATGTCTCCATTCTTGTCTTATCTCCCAATATGCTCCCTCCGGAACGCTCACTACTTGGATCGATGGCTAATACTGCAAGTTTATGCCCGGTTTCAACGAGAAAATTTCCAAACACCTCAATAAAAGTGCTTTTTCCGGCACCCGGGATACCTGTAATTCCAATGCGCAATGATTTTCCCGATAGCGGGAGACACCTTCCTATCAACTTCCGGGAAAGTTCCTGATGATCTGGCAAGGCGCTTTCAATAAGTGTAATAGCCTGAGAAAGCATTGCCCTGTTTCCATTTTTCAATCCCTCCATAAACACATCCACCGAAGGAATCTGCTTTCGGGAATTCCTGAAATTCTCAACAGCCTGCTTGTTCACAGATGAAGGTTGTGGTACCCCACTGGAGACACTAAGTGCACTATCTTTTTTGCTATTTTTAGACATCAGAGGGTAAAGATAGGGAAAAAGGGAAACAGCACTAACACATTTACATGATTTAACCGCTGGTATAAATAACTCCTATCAGATAAACTTTAAATTTTTTCCCATCCAAAGTAACCTCATCGCTTACAGTATTCCAATCTATTGTTTCTGTTGCTTTTCCTAAAGTATAGTTATGTAGCAGATCATCTTTCTGCTTTTGACCGTATCCAGGAACAAAGGAAGTAGTAAGATAATCTCCGGCTTCAATCCCGCCATTTGAGTTACAAACCCAAACCCGTCCTTCTCCTAAAGCATTTACTGTTCCAACCCTGACCTCTTTTTTTAACCAATGATCTTCTGTATGCTGATCTTCAGAAATAAAAACTCCAAATACCGCTTTATCTTTGTCTTTTACAGAGATAGTAATTTCCGGCATTGTTGAAGAAAGTGAGACTGATCCATCCTCTTTATATCTTTTCTCAACATATCCGGTTAACGAGACTATCATGCCAGGAAGGATATCTTCTGGCAATTCTTCTGATAAGATCACTTCATGAGATCCAGTGAAAGGAAAAAAATTGGTACCGGGGCCTCCGGCAAAGAAATCTCTTAAACTACCCGCAGCAAAACAACCAATACCATTTGTTCCATATTTAGCTTCGAATGCTGCTCCATAATTAACTGCTGTACCGGCATAGGTTGATTCACCGCGAACTACACCAAGAGTAACAGCAGTAGTCTTTACTTGAAGTGGCGTAATTGGAACTGCCGTTCCTATTCCGGTAAATCCATTTGGTAAAATTGTTATTCTCCTGGCTGAAGAAGTATAAAAACCTATTGTCCCTGCCTCTGTCGCCATAAAATACAGCATTCCGGTTCCCCGGTGAACCAGTCCTGAATTGGAATTTTGACCATTGGGTTCCCGGCGGAGTCTTAATCCATAATCAGTGTAGACATTATCACCTATGAAATCGATGTAGGCATTTCGATTCGCAGTGAGGCCAGAATTAACCTCTATATTAGTTCCTGTATAGAGGGCTCCTGAGAAGTAACCGGTTTTCCATTTTTTTGTAGAAGTTCCCAGGTCCATATCATTATTAACATAGGGGCCAAAATGGGACCCATCCCATTCGATTTTCCAGTCTCCATCTGTTCTCCAAAAATCCATACCATTCCTGAAATCCATGGCATCTCCATTGTCTTTACCAATCATGAGGTTTGATGTTCCCTCTGAATAGATAGCGTCTCTGACATATAGATTCCCATTTACAATAAGACTACCAGGAGCAATCTTTAGGATATCTACGTTCTCATCAGAGATAGTAAAAATCTGACTAGATACTTTAATTGTATACTCTTTTGAATAGGCCGGTATGGGGAAGTTTTTATACTCCTTCATTTTAATAACGGGTCTTGTATTAATCATAAATCCTTTATATGATCCTAGTATCAATGAATCTGAGAGCAATGCTCTGGAAGCCTTTATTTGATTATACCCATAAAGATTTCCATACACACGTGCATCTCCTTGTTTTGTAACCATAAACGCGTTGCTTCTAACGGTTGAACTGCCTTTGTTTTCTCCATTTCCAATCACAAATAGAGGGTCAGTAGCAACCCATAAGTCTGGATTCCCAGCTATTAAATTAAAACTACCAATTACAGTGCTATTAAATGCTTCGGCTGTTACGTAATTACCAATTGCCACAGAGTATTTTCCGTTAGATTCAGAATGGTATCCTGAGGCGATTGACTTTTCGCCATTCGAAGTGTTTCCAAATCCTATTGCAACAGATCCCCATCCATTTGCTTTGTTACTTAGACCTAATGCAAAACCACCAGCTTCTGACACATTTCCTGAACCGATTGAGGTTGCAAAATCCCCTTTTGCCATATTGGAATTATAATGTTGATAAATAAATGGCGCCGGGTAATTGACAGATTCACCATAATTTGCCCTTGATCCTATTGCTATAGAACGACGCCCCATTGCCATACTTCCAAATCCTATTGATAGTGCATATTCTTCTGCAGATTGCGAAGATACTCCAAAACTCATACTGCCTTTTTTTTCAGCAATTGCTCCAAGTCCCATTGCAATTGAATAATTCCCTGAGGCATTTGTGGGATTCTCTTCTATAGGATTTCCCAAAGAATCAAGTCCTACCGACCCAAAGGAGAAGCTTCTTAATCCAGAAGCTTTCGCACCTGATCCAAATGCAAAAGATTCATTACCTGTTGCCAGTGCATTTTTTCCAAATGCAAAGGAGCTAGTATCTGCAATAGCAGATTCTCCAATTGCTGTCGAAAATGGGCCGGTTGTCGTACTCTTATAGCCAAATGCCTGAGAATAAGCCCCCTTCGCTTTTACCTGATATCCGGAAGCCATACTATTCTCCCCAACACTATCCGGATGTTCAACCAATACATTACCTGTCATAAAGGCATTTCTATGTGGGTACCAAACCAAACGGTTTTCCCCTGGAATTACTTCCGCTGCATCTTGTGTTGAAATATTAAAATACTCTGCTTCTCCCTTGTTAAGTTTATTATATCCTCCAACTGCAAACCCGCCTTTGATACCTTTGACATCCGGACTATCATCAATATAAATTCGAACACTATCTGGTGTAACACGTAAAAATTCATCGCCTGTAATTGCGCCTTTATTTAGTTTATTATATCCCCCAACAGCAAATCCTCCCTTGACACCTTTAGTTCCTGAAATATCCTGCTCAATATAAAATCTTATACTATCTGCTGTAACACGCATATACTCTACTCCCAATCCCTTATTGAGTTTATTATAACCACCCACTGCAAATCCTCCTTTGATACCTTTGGCAGATTCTACAGTATCTGTAAATGCATAAACTCCATCTTCATATACCGCAAATACCGGGTAACCATCTTTCCTGGTAACCATAAAAAGAGGCTCATCTGCAGCCTCTGAAACACCCTGAACAGACAATCTCCCTTCTGGTGTTATCGTTCCTACACCAACATTACCATTCACATATACCACATTGTCACCATCACGATTCCATCCTACATTGCTTTCAGTAAATGCACCAAGATCAATAGGTGTAGCGGCAATGTTATTGGTAATACTAAGCTGGTCTCCGATAAGCTGCAGATCCTGTATCTCATTATTTGGATCAGCATCAGCATCCTGTAAAACAGCCAGGTCTACTAAATTCCCACCTGTTATTGAAAGCTCAGTTCCTGATAATATAAGTGATTGATCATCTGAAGCCGGATCTCCGGGTATTCCCTGGATTCCTTGTGATCCCTGTAAACCCTGTATACCCTGCAAACCCTGTGGACCAGTAGGTCCTAATGGTCCTTCAGGACCTTCCGGAGCCTGAAACTCAACCCAATGTGTTGGATCGGTATATGGTTCAATAGAGGAGAGGTATGCTATCTGGTCCTCCAGTATCCACATCGATTTGATCAGTTCATTATCAGTTGAGCGATCAAATACATAGTCACCAGGATTATATGATGTCCCTGATATCCAATCACCCAGATTTGAAAGACCCGTGCCAGGATCTCCCTTATCTCCCTTTTCACCCTGAAGACCAGGATCTCCCTGTGGCCCCAAAACGCCAGGATCTCCCTGTATACCCTGGATTCCCTGGATTCCCGATGACCCATCCGGACCTTGTGCTCCTTCTGGTCCTATCTCTCCCTGCACTCCTTGCAGACCCTCTGGTCCTACTGGTCCAATCGGCCCATTATGGGCATACTGAGCATAAGGGACTGACATTAACGGACTTTTACCCAAATCGACCAAACTACTGCCATCGTGAACTTCTACCTGCAAAGAATGCGGTGATGCACCCCAGCTAATATCAGCCAAAGCAGAAGCCGATCCTCCTGTTTTATCTGCATCATCATTACAAATAATTGTGCTGAACATACCAAGATCATTGGTAGTGACATCATGCTCCTCCTTCCAGATAAGTTGATCTGAGCCATCCAGAATACTAAAATATACAGTAAGTGATGTATTTGAAAGAGGATTCCGCGCACCATCACGCGCTACGGCCTGATAAGAAAATCCCTGCGGAGCTTGAGAAAAGAGGACTGAGGAGAAAGATAATAGGAAAACAATTCCTGTAACTTTAAGATTGTTGAGGTGTTGTTTCATGACAATAAACAGTTTGATGTAGTTGTAAGTTACATCACTTTCTGTTCATCATCAAATATTCAGTTGTGAAATTTGTCACTGAAAACACCCAATTCAGTATCCCAATTGTTCAGATTCGACACATAAGTAAAAAAAGGAATCAGCTTACCGATTCATAAATAAGCGAGCTTAATGTTGTCTGATAAACTAGCAAGCCGTCACCCACTACCCCGTTATCACCTCACCCTTGATCCTCAATATAAGATTACTCCGCTTTGGATCATTTGTGATAATAGTAACGTTCTTGTTTTGATTACCTCGTTTACCGGCCGAATTGAAAATTGTCATAATATTTACACTTTCACCTGGTTCAATCTCCCTCTTTTCAGGCTGAACAGCTGTACATCCACAGGATGCCTTGATCTTCCTGATAAACAATTTTGAATTACCGGTATTTGTCAAAACAAATGCGTGCTCAAACTTCTCATTTTGCTTCAGTTTGCCAAAATTCACTTCAGGATTATCAACCTTAACAGCGGGGGCATTGGCTAGCTGCTCTGCCGACAATGCTGTAAAATCTTCTACTATATTTGCAGAGACAACCAAACGAAAGTTCCTGTCTGATACACCATCAACCACAACATTTACCCTGTCAATTAACATTCCCCAGTCATTTTTTATTGCTGCATCATACTTGGCTACGATCAAGCCTTTCTCATGTGGCTTTAGAACAGCCGGTTCGAAACTAACCGTAAGATGCTTGGGAATTCTCTCTAATCCCAAAATAATCTCCTTGTCAGAATTGTTAACTATTTCCAGTTTATAGTCTTTCTTAGTTGTATTTGTAACATTTCCGAAAGCCATGTGATTTGCCTTTAATCTTAACGAACCCATACTATACCTGTAATCATCCTCAATAGTTCTGGGTTTGGCCAATACTTCACCCGTAATGGTTAATTTAGCTGAACCTGGATTTGAATTCGAAGAAACGTATAAGTATTTGGAAAAAGCAGATGGTCTGCCTGCCGGATTAAACGTAGCTGCAACAAATCCTTTTCCTCCGGGAGGTATTGGCTTGCGCGTCCAGTTAGGTGCTGTACATCCACAAGTGGCTCTCACTGTATCTATCAACAAATCACCTCCGCCTGTATTTACAAAATTGAATTTGTAAGTGACCCTGCCTGCCTCCTCCTTGATATTCCCAAAATCATGAAGGACTTTATCAAAAGATATCTGTGGTGTTATGGTTTGTGAATTTCCATTAAGTACAAATGCAAAAAGTGCTAAAGAAAAAAGTAAACGATTCATTTTTTGAATATTTTAAAAACAGATATTAAACATCAATTATCATGCCCATTCTAGCAGAGCATTAATCTACATAGGTTTATCATTATAATGAAGAATTATTGTCACACAAATTTAACGTAAAAAAGAGTCTTTTGGTTGCATTTCCTAAAAAAAATATTTCATCGACCCATTGTCGCATTATCACATTATCGCATTGTCGCATTATCACATTGTCGCATTGTCGCATTGTCTCATTGTCTCATCATAACCACAGTTACGCGAATAATGTTTAATTTTAACCCTCGTTATAAGTCTTATGAAAGCTATTGCAAGCACAAAATATCTGTTAATACTCCTACTTACCATTCTGTCGGTGAGCGAACTTGACGCCCAATTTTACAACGGGATGCAGATGTCTTTTGGGAAAAACAGGGTTCAGTATAACGATCCATTCTGGAAATACTATAGGTTTGAAAGGTTTGATGTTTATTCATATGAGCAAGGAACAGAGTTGTCACTTTACCTTGCAAACTTTGCCGAGAAGGAGCTTCCCCTGATTGAGAGATTCTTTGACTACGATCTGGAGCAACGAATTATTTTTATTTGCTACAGTAAATTATCCGATTTTAAACAGAGTAATATAGGATTATCATCTGAAGAGGATAGCTACAATATCGGAGGTAAAACAAAGATCAACCAAAATAAAGTGGCAATATATTTTGAAGGTGATCACCTGAAATTTAAGCAACAAATCAGAGCGGCCATTGCTGAAGTACTTATCAATGAATTAATGTATGGGAACAGCCTGGTCTCAAACATTACAAATACAACTACAATTAATCTTCCCGATTGGTATGTAAAAGGTTTGATCTCCTTTGTTTCAAATCCGTGGGATTATACCATCGAAAACAGAGTTAAGGACGGAATCATATCCGGGAAATACGATAAATTGATACGCTTATCAGATGATGATGCAGTCTATGCCGGTCATTCACTGTGGAAATATGTCGCCGATCTATACGGAGAGTCAATTATACCTAACATCCTCTATCTCACAAAAGTTAATAAAAGTGCTGAATCAGGTTTCTTGTATGTGCTCGGACAGAAACTGAAAGAGATCTCGATCGACTGGACTGCTTATTACTTAGGTATGTATACAAGTACGGATGTCGTAGGAGAACTTCCGGGAGAGGAATATGAGCTGAGAAAAACAAAAAAGGAAATGATTTACCAACAGGCAAGTATTAGTCCTGATGGGAATAACGTTGCTTATATCACCAACCAGTCTGGAAAATATAAGATCTGGATTTACAACAATACAACAGAAAAGCACAAGAAGATTTACAGGAGAGGAGAAAAACTTGAACAAGAAACTGACTTCTCCTATCCAATCATTGACTGGCACCCTTCCAGTGAGCTTCTCGGTTTTATCACAGAAGAAAAAGGCAAGCTGTATATTCATTATTATAATATCAAAACTGAAGAGATTACAACCAGAATAGTACAGCACTTTGATAAGGTACTGAACATGGATTTTTCTCCTGACAGAAGAAAAATAGTTTTTTCAGCAATTAACCGGGGTCAGACAGATATATATGTTTATGATATTGCTGCTTCCGTAAGAGAGCAAATTACTGATGATCTGGCAGATGACTTTAATCCAAGGTTTGTAAACGGAATGAAAGACATCTCGTTTTCCTCAAACCGACGGAACGATACTCTCAATGATGCGGGGAGGAACCTGGGCAACAGCACTACAACAGCATTTTCCATCTATCTATATGACTATAAAAACAAATCGAATGTATTAAGGAAAATTTCGGAAGGCAACTATATCAATCATATCCAGCCTCTTTACAAGGGAGATGATCAATTCATTTATCTCAGTGATAAAAGTGGTATTTATAATCAGTATATCGCCGAATACGACAGTACAATTGCGTTTATTGATACTACAATTCATTACAGATATTATGCGAATAGCTACCCACTGACGAACTATAACCGGAATATACTAAACCATGACTATAATCCTTCAACAGAAGATTTTACAAGTATTCTTTATCATGACAGTCGTTCCCATCTATACAAATATCCGGCAAAGCTCACAGAATCATATGGTAGTGCTCTTAAGAAAACAGAGTATAGATATAAGCACACCAATCGTTTGCGTACAGAAGATTCCATTCAAAACATAAAAGTAAGAACTGTCTCTATTAAAGAGGTAAATAATGACGAGCTAATCATTGATGATGATACAATCTCACTTCCCGTTTTTAGGATCAATATCAATAAATACGTTTTTGAGCGTGAGAAACTCCATTTCTATAACCAAAAGCTGAAATACAATAATATACGGCTTGTTATGGACTCAGACTCAGTGAAGAGAGAGTATAAAATGTATTTAGATTATAGGACTGTATTTTATCCGGATCAGTTGGTTAACCAAATTGACTATAGTTTTCTGAATGCATCATACCAGGCTTTTTCAGGTGGAGCATTTTATTTCAACCCTGGACTTAACATTCTTTTTAAGGTTGGAGCCAATGATCTCTTTGAAGATTACAGAATAGTGGGTGGCGTCAGACTCTCTGCAGACTTCAACAGCAATGAATACCTGCTTAGTTTTGAAAATCTAAAAAACCGACTGGATCAGCAAGTAATTTTTCATCGGCAGGTAATTAATAACCGGACTCAGAGCTCTTTGATAAAAACATTCTCCCATGAGATTTTGGGTTCCTTGAAATTTCCCATTAATCAAACAATGGCATTAAAAGGAACGGCAAGTTTCCGTCATGATAATACCGTATTTCTTTCTACCGATATTGCTAATTTAACAGAAAAGAATCTTCTGAAAGTGTGGGGTGGCCTCAAATTGGAATTTATATACGACAATACCCGACACCTGGGTATAAACCTGTATAGTGGCACAAGGCTAAAGGTTTTTGGAGAAGCATACAAACAAATTAATTTGAGTAAATCAGACCTTTATGTCGTAGGTACTGATATAAGGCATTATATTAAATTACACAGAACTTTAATATGGGCCAACCGCTTTGCAGCAAGCACTTCCTTTGGAAGAAGTCCCCTGATCTATTACCTGGGTGCTGTAGATAACTGGTCAAATCTCTTCTCCAGAAAGACAGCTACTTTTGATAAATCTGTTGCCATAGATTATACCAAGAATTATTCTTACCAGGCTATTGCAACTAACTTGCGAGGCTTCTCACAAAACATTAGAAATGGAAATAACTTTGCAGTTATCAATTCAGAAATAAGGTGGCCAGTGTTCCGGTATGTTGCGAATCATCCGCTTAGTTCAGCATTTCTTAACAACTTTCAGATTGTTGGTTTTGGTGATATTGGTTCTGCCTGGACAGGGCTCCATCCATTCACGAAACTAAACGCATGGAATACTGAAGTAATCCCCACTAATCCTCTTCCCGGAACACCTGTTGTTGTAACCATCGATTCAAACAGAAATCCAATTGTAGGTGGATTTGGACTTGGCTTGAGAAGTCAGATTTTTGGATACTACATTAGGGCAGACTGGGCTTGGGGAGTTGAAAATATGGAAGTTCAACCCAGAATTTTTTATCTTTCATTAAGTTTGGATTTTTAAATTATGGACCTGAAAAAAACTATCCTGAAGCATGCCGATAAGCTCCATAAGGAGATTTCAGAAATAAGGCAACACCTTCACAAACATCCTGAATTATCATTCAAAGAAGAAAATACATCAGCATATATCCGACACTTATTGGAAGAATGGAATATTGAATATGAATATCCATTTGTCAAAACAGGTATTTTAGCCATTTTGAACGGGAAAGATGACAAGGGGAAGGTCGTGGCTTTGAGAACAGACATGGATGCACTCCCCATTGTCGAAGAAAATGAGATATCCTTTAAATCTGAGAAGCCGGGCGTAATGCATGCCTGTGGCCATGACGTGCACATGGCTACCACACTTGGTGCTATAAAAATACTCTCCAATTTAAAAGATCAGTTTTCAGGCAAGGTACTATTCATCTTTCAACCAGGAGAGGAAAAGGCGCCGGGTGGAGCAAAATTGATGATGGAAGAAGGGCTCTTTAAAAACCACAAACCTGATATTATTCTCGGACAGCATGTGATGCCTGATATGAAAAGTGGAGATGTAGGGTTCAAGCCCGGAATGTATATGGCATCCAATAATGAAATATTTATTACTGTAAAGGGTAAAGGCGGACATGGTGCACTTCCTGAAAATATTGATGATCCGGTTCTGATGGCCTCCCACATACTAATTTCACTACAGCAGGAGATCAATAGAAAATCGCCCAAGGGCATCCCAACAGTTTTATCATTTGGGAAGGTTGTTGCCAACGGCGCCGTAAATGTGATTCCTGATCAGGTCACCCTGGAAGGAACTTTCAGAACCATGGACGAAAAGTGGAGGATTGAAGCCCACCGTTTAATAAAACAAATTGTACAGGGAATTGCTTCTGGCATGGATGGTAGTGCAGATATAGAAATTGTACCAGGCTATCCGGTTTTATTTAATGATCCTGAAATAACAAGCCAATCAAGAGCATTTGCATCAGAACTACTTGGTGAAGAGCACATTGTAGATATGGATATTCGCATGACTTCTGAAGATTTTGCATGGTTCTCTCACTCCTATCCCTCAATGATGTACCGTCTGGGAGTGAAATCTCCAAACTCAGCTTATGTATTCCCTCTGCATACAAATACTTTTCAGGTTGATGAATCTGCTCTAAAAACCGGTGCAGCCATGTTGAGTTGGCTTGCTATGAGTTTTCTAAACAGCCAAAAATAAGCTGTAACCATGCTTCTGTGGAGCTATATACCTAACAGTGCTCCTGAGGAGCAATATATCTATATTCCAAAGCTCTACTACTCCCCAGCTCCTGAGGAGCAACATATCTATATATAAAGAACAGTCTTTCACATTTGTTTTATTTATAATTATTCTAAATAGTAAATATTTCAAATTCCTTATATGAAATTCTGAAAATGACACTAAATTTGCGCCTCATATATTTATAATATTTAAATTATATAAAAATGGCTTACGTAATTAATGATGACTGTACTGCATGTGGTACTTGTATTGATGAATGTCCTGTTGAAGCAATCAGCGAAGGAGATATTTATGTTATTGACGCAGAAGCTTGTACCGACTGTGGTGCATGTGCAGATGTTTGTCCGGTAGAGGCAATCAGCCCGGAATAAGAAAAGATTAGTATTACTATATCTGATAACCGGTAGAAAAATTACAAAGAGGTAGAAGAAATTCTATCTCTTTTTTTTTATTTTTGAATTATGAAAAAGACACGGGAGAGGATATATACCATAATTTTCGGAACTGATACACCAGCAGGAAAAAGTTTTGATGTGGTGTTACTAATCATGATCGTCCTGAGTGTGCTTGTAGTCTTATTAGAGAGTGTTAAGACGCTGCAGACCGTCCATCATGATTTTTTCGCCAGTGCAGAATGGTTCTTTACATTAATCTTCACTATAGAATACATCTTTCGGATATATTCTCATCCGAAACCTATAAAATACATCACTAGTTTTATGGGTATTATCGACCTTCTGGCGATTCTTCCAACATACATGGGATTGCTGTTTGACCAGGCCACATTCCTGTTAACCTTAAGGGCATTCAGGTTGCTAAGGATGTTCCGGATTTTAAAATTAACCCGTTATGTTGTCGAGGGTAACCAACTGATGAGGGCTTTGCGTGGCAGTCTTTATAAAATTACAATTTTCCTGGGAGTAGTACTCACCATGGTTCTGCTGATGGGGACCATAATGTATATGGTAGAAGGTGAAAACAGCGATTTTACTTCAATACCACAGAGTATATACTGGGCTATTGTGACAATAACAACAGTGGGTTATGGGGATATAGCCCCGGTCACTGTACTCGGAAAAATAATAGCATCTATTGCGATGTTGACAGGCTATTCAATTATTGCTGTTCCCACAGGTATTATTTCCATTGAAATGGGAAAAGTATCCATGAAAGGAAAGCAAAAAGAATCACAGAAAGATTGTGGACACTGTGGCCATTCAGACAACGACGACGAGGCAAATTTCTGCTCGCATTGTGGAAAGAAATTTGAGTAAATTGTTGATATCTACCAAGATTTACAAATACACTTTGCATACAAGACAAAGTATTGACGTACTCAGTTTTAATCAGTACCTGGGCTGGCACGATGGGATGCATATGGATGGATATCATTCGAACCCTAAGGATGATACTTTGACTCTCTCAGTATCTTCTGATAATCTCTCTCTCCCATTACCTCCGCTAAGGATAATCCCGGATTTCTTCTCACATACTCCCGAACAATTTGCCATCCCAGCCATACTGAAGCCCTGCCCGGAGATTCTTTGGTGAAATATGATGTAAAGGGTGCATCTTCAGTAAGTTTTTTAATATCCAATGGATCGGTCTCAAACAACAACTTATGCTCCACCAGGTGTGTCCACATCTGCGATTCATTGTTGACGCACCACTTCATCTGGTCAGGTGAGAATCCTATTTTAATACTGTCGTCCATCTGAGGAAGCATGGCATCAGTAAAATAGAGTAAGATCCCACCGTATATCATCCGGTTCAGTACATTGTCTATCGAATCATTATATGAATACTTTGAAGATCCCCATACATGCATTACATCTGAGGCAACCTTACCGGGGTATTGATTATATTGAATGTATTCCGGCGTTTTTAACAGATCATAGTATGGACAATCTCTTCCCATATATTGATCCAATCCAATACCTATATAATCTCCAACTGTTAATAATTTATGATTAAATCCTCCCATATACCCTACCAGAACTGGTACAGCAGAGTCCGGATAATGATATAAATATCGACTGAAAGCTTCGGATAGCTGAAATTCAGTTTCTGTCAAATCATGAATTACATCACAAACATCCTTATACACTTCCAAATTTGTAGGATCATTTACAAACATAGAGAGATATGATCCATAGTACTTTTGAGATGCCGGTCCTATATTGATAACGTGTACATTATAGACATCATAAAAATCTTTATACTTCGCATAGAAGGCACTTATTGCATTGTCAATTGTGTCAAAGTCCAGTGTGAATATCTCCTGATCAAATCGCTGAATTTCTATATCCAGTGTAATATTGGAAATATCAACATCCAGTGAATTGCGTGTACATCCCAGGAATGTTACTAACAATAGCACGTTGAAAATGAAATAATATTTGATTCGATTCATATTCTCTTTAATTATAACTTTAGGGCCAGATCAAAAGTAGTAATTTTCATAGTCTCAATAATAATAAACTAAAAGTATGAGGAGATTAGTATTAATTTTTGTCATTCTGTTTACAATCACAAGGGTATATTCACAGGGTTTTGAAATAGCAGTATACACAGAGCCACAACTCAGCTGGATAACTTCGGATGGAAGCGAAATTTCAAATGATGGATCCGTGTTAAATCTAAACACAGGGATTGAATTCAATATCTATTTCATGGAGAGTTATGCTTTTACCCTGGGATTAACCATGAATAATTCAGGTGGTAAACTTTTATACAACGAGAATATTGCATTTGGTGAAGAGGGAAACTACCATCTGGTAAGCGCTGGATCTATTGTTAAACAGAACTTGCGATACCTATCATTTCCTCTGGGATTAAAACTGAAATCTGAAGAGCTGGGATACACTTCTTTCTATTTCCATGGAGGACTTATCCCCATGTTAAGACTTAAGGCCAACATCTCATCCGAAACACTTGATTATAACAGATTAAATATTAGCTCTAATATTAACTTCTTCAATCTTAATTATTTTGCTGAAGTTGGAATCGAATATAGATTGGGGGGGAATACTGCCTTGATCGCGGGACTAAAATGGTCTGCAGGATTTACTGATGTAACATCTAACGACTTCGTAAATACCAATCTCAATTCGGCAGGTCTCCACCTGGGTATATTATTTTAGAATTTAGCATGAAGATCGCATTAGCACAACTAAATTACATCGTAGGCGATTTTGGATTCAACCGAACCCTGATGCTTGAAAAAATCATGGAAGCATCCGGAAATGGCGTGGATCTGATTCTGTTTTCTGAGTTATCAATTTGCGGTTACCCACCTTTAGATCTTCTGGAACGAAAAGTATTCATCGAAAAAAGCACCTTATCGATTGAAACCATTGCGGCTGAAATGCCTGATAATATTGGTGTAATTGTCGGGGGACCAGAGTACAATGACCAGAAGGAAGGTAAACTACTGTTTAACAGTGCATATTTCTTGTTCAATGGAAAGATTGAGGGGATATTCAGGAAATCACTGCTTCCTACCTACGATATTTTTGATGAATACCGCTATTTTGAGCCAGGCAAGGAGTTTAAAATCCTGGAATTCAAAGGAGAAAAAATTGCTGTTACTGTCTGTGAAGACCTATGGGATGACCAGCCGGTGGAAAATCAATTTTCCAGAAGCAGATTATACACCATCAATCCAATGAATGAGCTGATGAAATATCAGCCCGATTTCATTGTCAATATTGCAGCTTCCCCTTTTGCTTTTGACAGGCAGAGGGTCAAGAGGGATATTTTTACTGAAAAGGCAAAAAAACATGGTATTCCGGTCTTCATGGTAAATCAGGCAGGAGCTAATACAGAATTGATCTTCGACGGTGGTTCATTGGCAGTCTCATCCGATGGAAGTATATTTCAGCAGCTTAAATTCTTTGAAAACGACTATGCTGAATTTGAGTTGGAGGATGTTGTAAACTATAGCTCAAAATCAGAATCCAGGCTAACGGACAGAATAAAACTAATGCACGATGGTCTCATACTCGGGATCAGAGACTACTTCCAGAAATCTGGATTTTCAAAAGCAACACTGGGACTATCCGGGGGAATTGATTCTGCAGTAACTCTTGCATTGGCCGCTAAAGCGCTTGGAAATGAAAATTTGCATGTACTATTGATGCCTTCTCAATACTCCTCTGACCACTCAATCTCTGATTCTGAAGAGATGGCCGGAAATCTGGGAATCAAATATGATATCATCTACATTGAAGAGCTCTTCAATCAATACAAAGTATTATTACAGCCTGTTTTCCTTGATAAACCTGAAGATGTTGCTGAGGAGAATATACAATCCCGTATTCGTGGTACTCTTTTGATGGCGCTTTCAAATAAACTTGGAAACATCTTGCTGAACACAAGCAATAAGAGTGAAACCGCAGTTGGCTATGGAACACTCTATGGTGATATGGCAGGTGGATTATCTGTACTTGGAGATGTTTATAAGACCGATGTATATGAACTGGCAAATTATATAAACAGGGATGATGAGCTTATACCCATAAATATAATTAAAAAACCTCCCTCAGCAGAACTCAGGCCAGACCAGAAAGATTCAGATTCTCTTCCAGATTATGATGTATTAGATACAATACTTGAAAAATATATCGAAAAACAATTGTCTGACGATGATATCATTAAAGAAGGTTTTGACGCAGAAACTGTAAAGCGTGTCATTCGCATGGTTGACAATAACGAATATAAGCGTTACCAGACACCTCCCATATTGCGAATTTCCTCAAAAGCATTTGGTGTTGGGAGAAGAATTCCATTAGTTGCCAAATACTAAAATTATTTGCAAATTTGTCGCTTGATTTTGCTTGCAAGAAGACTATCACAGTGTTTTCCTGCAACACTAAATGAATCCGATGAAGGATAGTTCTCTAGATTTCTTTAAAAAAACGACACTTACAGTCATTGGAAATTAAAAAATCACTATTTTTGTATGTTATTCAACACTTTAATATAATTTAGGCTATGCAGGAGAGGAGTTATAATGCTGATAACTGCATTGACAATCCAAAGTCAGTTTTCTCTGTACTTACAGTCAAAGAGAAAGACTACCTGAAACAAAACTATACTTGTGCCTTCTACAAAAAAGGAGAAATCATTTTTAAAGAGGGGGATAAACCTATTGGCTTAATGAGCCTTTCGGAAGGAAAAGTAAAGATATTCAAGGAAGGAGTCGGTGGAAGAGAACAGATCGTCAGAATGGGAAAGCCCACAGGTTTCATAGGATACAGGGCGCTTTTTGCAGAAGAAAACCATACCGCAACCGCAGTGGCTATTGAAGATTCAGTGGCATGTATCATTGACAAGGACTGTCTCTATAAAGTCATGAGAAGTAATCCGGAGTTGTCAATCAGTATCGTAAAATCATTTGCTACTGAATTAGGATTCTCTAACGACAGAACAGTTACGCTTACCCAAAAGCATATCAGGGGAAGACTGGCTGAGTCGCTAATTTTTCTGAAAGATACTTATGGATATGAAGACGATGAGAAAACCATTAAGATCTATCTTTCCAGGGAAGATGTGGCAAATTTATCAAATATGACCACCTCAAATGCCATTCGTACACTCTCTACATTTGCCCAGGAAGAGGTAATCTCAATTGATGGTCGGAAAATTCGGATTCTTGATCTTCATAAACTAGAGCGAATAAGTGATTTAGGATAAATCATTTCGCTGAGCCCTTCGGGGTTCATGTGGCCAATTAAATAAACCAGAAACACATGAACTTCCTTGCATATATAATCACTATTGCTTTTTTCAGAATACTGGCTATACTTCCCCGATTCTTATTTCACGGCGTTTCCGATCTGCTATTCTTAATTATCTATTATCTTGTTGGCTATAGAAAAAAAGTAGTTGTCAAGAATATTAGCAATTCTTTTCCTGAATTTTCAAAGCAGGAAATCAAAAAGACTACACGAAAATTCTACAGGCACCTTGCCGATATAATGCTGGAATCGTCAGCAACGCTATATCTCTCACGCCGCAGGCTTGATAAAATGTATCTGATTGAAAACCCGGAGATCTTTGCTCACTATTTTAAACAGGGAAGAAACATCATTTTTATTGCCGGGCATTTCAACAACTGGGAAGGCTCAGTCGTTCTATCCTATCTTGTTCCTCATAAACTATATGCAGTATATAAGCCATTAAAAAACAAACGTTTCGATAAGGAATTCAGACGTGCAAGGGGAAGATTCGATGCGAATGTTACTCCCATGAAGCAGATTGGAAGAGAGCTCATTATATCCAGTAAAAATATGGAATTAACTGCAACAGGTCTTGTTACAGATCAGCGTCCGGTTAAACGACATATCCATTATTGGACCGATATGCTTCATCAGAAGACACCTGTTTTCCTTGGAAGTGAAAAACTGGCAATAAAGTTCGATTCAGTAGTTCTCTATATGAAGACTCGAAAAATTAAGCGCGGTGTATATTCATCCTGTTTTGAACTCATAACAGAAACTCCAAAAGAGACAAAGGAGCATGAAATTACAGAGAAGCATATCCGTATCCTGGAAGAGCTTATCAGGGAAAAACCGGCATATTATCTATGGTCGCACGATCGCTGGAAACATAAGTATCCAGGCGAAGTTTGAGTTTAAGACTCTATCACTCGAATGAAAGTTCTCCAAAGTATTCAGGCTGATGAAAATCCGGATTTTCAGTTCCAATAGGATTCCAGCTTACAAAATGGGGTTTTACTGTTTCATCTCCACACTTATAAAAATTTGCTCTGGCCAATAATCCATCTAATTGAAGGTCCTCATCATTCACAAGACATTCAACAGGAATAAGCAACATTAATTCCCAGGAATGTCCTCCGGTTTTCTCTTCAAATGCTTGGTCTCCCAATGAGGATCTTACCTGTATAAGTTTTAAAATGTCCGGATCAATATCTTTCCGCTCATGTCTTCCATATCCATACGATGCTTTAGGAATCCCAATACAGCTAAATTCAAAATTATAATATGAGCCATCTGATTTTGTGGAAATAAAGAACTCAACACAACTATCTTTATAAACATCATCATTTATATTAGATGCTTTGGCCTTTATACTCTCTTCCGTGACATGATACTTCAAAAATATCTTATCCTGAAAATATGCAATTTTAAATTTCACTTCTGGTTTATATGGATATTCAATCCAGTTTATAGTTTCAAGAATTTGAAATTCAGCCTGACTCTCAAGCAATTTTTCTGCCAATTCAAGATCCGGAACACTGTCGCTCTTGATCTCTTTTATTTGTAAATTATTCATAATTCTGGGTTGTTTATCTGCTTTTGATTTGCACTCCTTCAGCATCATGCCAGGGAAGATACCTGCAATAGATATTACGATAATACCTTTAAATGAATCTCTTAAAAAACCCCTTCACTGAGTTTTCATACTTATTCAAATAAATTTAAACCAATTCTACTTGCGCCTCGCTTCAATCCAATAATTCCTCAACTTGCTATACTTCAGGAAGGTCTCATGCGCAGAGTTTTTGCTGATAATAAGTCCGTAATGTCCATCAAGTATTCCAAGTCTCAGGAAATATTCCTTAAAAAAACGCCATCCCGTATGCAGAATGATACTCAGATAACTTGCTTTTCTTCCTTTTTCAAAATAAGCATTGGCCTGAATAGAGGAGAAGCTGTTCAACTGCTTCACATGCTCACTAATATTGTAATATGAATAATGAAGCAAATCTCCCTTTAGGAATTTTTTTACTGCTCCCTTGTCGAGTAAATACTTATCATGTGGATTGATGCCTCCCCACTTTCCTTTTCTTGAATCCCACAATCGCAATTTCCTTGATGGATACCAGGTTGTATGCCTTATCCATTCTCCGCAATAGTTGGTTAGCCTGTTAAAAAAATACCCATCATATTCCCAATTACTCTTCGCAGCAAGAACCGATTCTTTCAATCTTTCTGAGAGTGATTCATCCGCATCCAGGGAGAGTATATGTGGATATTTTGCCTGGTTAATAGCCCAGTTTTTCTGGTCTATATGACTGTGAAAAGTATGCTGAATAAATCTGGCACCATGCTCCCTGCAGATTTTTTCTGTATCATCAGATGAGTACGAATCAACAACAACAATATCATCTGCAACTCCTTTGACAGAGGTCAGGCACCTGCCAATATTCTTCTCCTCGTTATAAGTTATTACAACTACTGAAATTTTTACTTCCATTCTACGTACGTATATAAACTCTCTTTACCCTTTCAGGTATACTTGTCAATACTTCATATATAATAGTATCCAATTTTTCAGCTATAACTGAAACAGGAGACTCTTTACCAAATAACTCTACAATGTCACCTACGGTTGCATCGATTTCCGTAACATCTATCATGCACATGTCCATACAAATATTACCAACAGTAGGTGCTGGTTTTCCATTCACATAAAAAGAGATATTTCCATTTCCTAATCGCCTGTCAATTCCATCTGCATAGCCAACAGGAATAATGGCAATTTTTGAGTCTCTATCTAACTTTCCACTTCTGGAATATCCAACTGTCTCCCCCTTCTTTACGGACTGAATTTGAGATATAGCCGTTTTAAATGTGCTAACAGGCTTCAGGTTCCCACTGATTCCCTGTCCATAGAGCCCGATTCCTATTCTTACCATATCCATGTGGTATTCAGGAAAACGCTCTGCCCCGGAAGAGTTGAGAATATGTCTCAATACCGGGTAAGAAAGACCCTTTAATATCTGATCTGATATGTCCATAAAAACAGCAAACTGTTCTCTTGAAAAATCATCAAATCTCTCTTCATCACTTCCTGCCAGATGTGAAAAAATACTTCTCACACCAATCTCTTTTGCAAGGAGTCGATCACTGATCTTATCTATATCAACCTTTCGAAACCCCAGGCGATGCATGCCTGTATCAATCTTAAGGTGTACAGGATAGTTCACTTTTCCATTAAAGCTACACAAGTCTTTGAATTTCTCCAATCCCTCTATACTGAATATTACAGGCTCCAGATCGTTGTCGATGAGTTGCTGATAATCTGCAAGTGCAGCATTCATAACCAAAACAGGAAGGCTTACACCTGATTTTCTTAACCTAATTCCCTCATCAGAAAATGCAACAGCCAGGTAATCTACTTGTTGATGTTGCAACAAACCGGCAATCTCATATGTTCCTGACCCATAAGACAATGCTTTAACCATCACCATTATCTTCGTCCCTGAAGAAACAATGGATCTATAATAATTCAAGTTGTCAATAAGCGCGTTTACATCTATCTCAAGGACTGTTTGATGAACCTGAAGTTGTAACTCTTTTGTGATTCTTTCAAATTGAAAACTTCTGGCACCTTTTAGCAGAACTGCAAAATTGTTGATTTCAGAAACATTAAAATCCTGAAGAAATGACGATGTATCAGAAAAGAATTTTGACCCCTCAGGGAACAGTTTCCGATAATTACTTATTGCCTCCCCCACTCCTATAAACACATCTAATTTCTTAAATTCCACTAAATCAGAAACCTCCTTGTAAAGCTCCTCTCCATCCATTCCGCTTTGAAAAACATCTGACAGAATCAGGGCCTTACGAGAATGATTTTTTTGCTGCATCAGTACATCAACTGCACTGTTTAATCCTGTCAGATCAGAATTGTAAACATCGTTGATTAATGTGCTTCCGTGAATTCCCTTTAAAATTTGTAAACGCATCTCCACAGGCTCCAGACTGGACAATTGACTCACAATTCGATCCTGATCCACCCCAAGCTCCAGCATACAGACGATCACATGACAAATATTTTCTATAGAAGCATCATCTGTATAGTGAATTGCAAACTGCAAACCGGCAGTTTTATAAGTGAGATTTAATTTGAGCACTCCATTGACAGCCTCTGAATGAGAAAATGTATAACTGGCTTCACCCTTTAGCGACCAGCCAATTTTTTCAGCCTTGTATTCCTTTAAAAACTCACTGATATTAGTAGCGTCTACTTCAAGATCAGTCCTGTATATGATTTTTTCACATTTATCAAAGAGTTTCAATTTCTCCTTTAATTTTTCACTATCAGAACTGAAATTCTCACGATGTGCCGGTCCCAAATTTGTTAAAATTCCTATTTGAGGAGCAATCATTCTCTCAAGCTTCTCCATCTCTCCTTTAAGGGAAATCCCAGCTTCAATCAGTGCAAAATCATATTGATTATTTATCGGCCAGATTGACAAAGGAACACCGAGCTGACTATTATAACTCCTTGGACTGCGTATAACATTTCGATCATGCTGAAGCATCTGATAGAGCCACTCCTTTACAATTGTCTTTCCGTTACTCCCTGTAATTCCAATTACCGTTCCTTCAAAATTACCTCGAATAACAGCAGCAATTTTCTGAAGTGCTTTAAGAGAATCCTCTACAACACAAAATACTGCATCGGGATATTGTGTCAAATCTGGTTTTACATCTACCAAAAAAGAGATGATCCCATTCTCATAGACGTCACTTATATAGTCATTTCCGTTATGTCTATCTCCATTTATGGCAACAAACATTACTCCCTCAGAATGAGGTAAAGAGCGACTATCACATGAAAGAATTTTGATTTTTTGTTTTGGGCTACCAAGAATTTCGCCACCAACCAACTCTGCTAAATGTTGTATGTCATAAGAAATGATCATCACTTATCATCTTGCTGTTTACTACTCTGAATCTCCTTTTGATAGCACTTCCTGCAGAGGGGTTCATAGATATCCGTTTCACCTAAAACAACAATTTTTTTCTCCTCAGAAGTCCTGTGTGAATGGTTGGCCAGACAGCCACATCGCATGCAAATAGCATGTACCTTGGTCACATATTCTGCTGTTGCCATTAAAGCAGGTATAGGACCAAAAGGATTACCCAGAAAATCAGTATCAAGTCCGGCTACAATTACACGCATCCCCCTGTTTGCTAAATCATTACATACCTCTATCAATCCAATGTCGAAAAACTGTGCTTCATCAATTCCAACCACATCAACATTATTTGAGAGAAGAAGAATATTACGCGATGTTTCGACAGGGGTGGACCGAATGCTGGTATCATCGTGAGATACAACCTCATCCTCAGAATATCGTACCTCCATCTTGGGTTTATAAATCTCTACATTCAATTTTGCATATTCAGCTCTGCGAAGACGACGAATCAGTTCTTCCGTTTTCCCGGAAAACATAGAGCCACAAATGACTTCAATCCAACCTCCTTTATCTGAACTTTTTATAGTGTCTTCAAGAAACATACTGAAAGAAAATCTTATTATTTAAAATGATTACTAAAAAGTATTTATTGTACATTTGTAGCTGTCAAAATACTATTTTTTCATCTGTTTATAATTGATTTTAGCTGCCAGATGGAAGTCACATGTAAAAAATAATCATTCCTTTATGTGTAATAAATGATGATTTTTTACATGTTCGTTTCATTGTCGTAAACTAAAATTGCAACCTGATAATTAATTAAGTACAATCCCGTTTATACTGTTATTAACCAATCACAACTAATGAAAATCAAGCATACAGTCGAAATATTGACTAAAGATATACAAGAAATAGAAAAACTGGTTGGAAACCTTAATATTTCTACAATTCCTCCAAGAATTGAGCTCGATCTGGCTCTTTCAAAGTTAAGGAATGTATACGAATTATTATCAATGATTCGGAGCGATGCTGAACAAGAAGTAAGTTCAGAAAATATTGCAGATGAAAAGGTAATTGAAACTATTAAGCTGGAAAAGGTAATTGAAACAGCAATGTCAAAGGAGGAAGTCATTATTCCACAAGAGCCTGAAACAATCGTTGCTGAGGAACCTGTAAAAGCTGAGATCCCAAAAGAAGAACCGGTGCTCGTTGTGAAAAAACCCGAACCTGAACCTCCAAAGAAAAAGAAAGAGGCAGCCATCCTCGCTGAAAAATTTAACACTGATAACAGTATCAATGACAATATTGCATCAGCGGCAAAAAAGGAGAATGTAACCAACAAAATATCCGGACAGCCCATTGAGGATATTGGAAGAAATATAGGGATCAATGACCGATTTTTAATTATCCGGGAGCTGTTTGATGGCAATAATGACAATTATAATAAGCTCATCAAACAGCTTGACGCTTCAACAAATGCTGAGGATGCCCTTGGAATTCTCAAATCAACATTTCCTGCAGAATCAGAGCACGAAGGATATCAATTACTGACTCAGCTAACACACAGGAAATTTAATTAAATATAGAATGTCGAAGCTATATCTTATACCCACTCCAATTGGAAACCTGGAGGACATCACACTCAGGGCAATAAAAACACTTGGAGAAATCGACATTATACTTGCTGAAGATTCCAGGAAAACTGCTTTTCTTCTTAAGCACCTCGGAATAAGCAAACCAATTCAATCGCATCATAAATTCAATGAGCACAAAGCACTTCAGTCTGTCGTCGACCAATTGTTACAAGGGAAAAAAATAGGATTGGTAACTGACGCAGGTACTCCGGGCATATCCGATCCCGGTTTTCTCTTAGTACGTGAGTGCATTCGAAATGAAATAAAAGTTGAAAGCCTGCCTGGTCCGACTGCATTAATTCCAGCCCTGGTAAATTCCGGGCTCCCCACTGATCGTTTTGTTTTCGAAGGCTTTTTACCACCAAAAAAGGGTCGTCTGAAAAGACTCACTCAACTGGCGATTGAGAACAGAACAATGGTCTTTTATGAATCTCCATACCGACTGCTAAAATGTCTGGAACAGTTTAAAGAGCATTTTGGAGAGGATCGTCAGGCTTCTGTTTCAAGGGAATTAACTAAAATACACGAGGAAAATATCCGAGGTAGCATAGGTGAATTAATCAAGTATTATACCACCCATACTATCAAAGGTGAAATCGTTATTGTAGTAGCAGGTAACGCCTGCCTTTAATCCGTGCAATCCACACTATGCACTTCAAGTCATTCGAATAAGACTTCTCGTTTTTTATAATCCTGAATTAATTTACAAATTCTGTAAACCTATTTCAGGACGAGATACTCCCTCCCCTTTAACCTTTTTTAACGATTAAAAGACTCCTACCTCTTTTAATGTACGTATTCGTACACACCTGTCTCACTTTCGTTCGCTTTTAAGATAGAAATATCTTTAGTAAATCTATTTAACTATCTGTAGTTCTGCTCTTTATAATTTTTGGCACACTTTATGAAATATGTCTGTCAAATAACAAAATATTTAGTCATGAAAGCAAACACAAACATCACGAACAAAAACAGAACCCTTAGCACATTAGCGATATTAATTTTCGCAGTAACAATTGGATATGGTCAGGGTTTACTTGCCGAGAGTGCAATGCGATTATTTAAGACAAACAAATCTGTAGTTGAAGTAAATGTTCCAGAGTACACTTTTGCAAGCTATACGGAAGATTCGAAATTAACTGAAGACAGTTTCAGTTTAAAAAATTATTTCAGGGATATTACGAAGAGGGATTTAGATTTCAATAGCGGAAAAAATCAAATCGATGAAGTTCACATCTCAAAAACAATTTATACCTCAGCTGTAGCAGTAAGCTACGAATCAGATATAGAAACTGAAGAGTGGATGACTGTTTCCCTTGTAGAATCTTTTGAAGAAGAGATAACAATTGAGGACTGGATGACTGTTTCCCTGGCAGAATCTTTTGAAGAAGAGATAGCTATAGAGAGTTGGATGACTGAATCACTAACAGCATCTATCGAGACTGAGATAAATACAGAAGATTGGATGACAGAATCATTTACAGCTTATACGGAAGAGACAATATCAGTTGAAAATTGGATGACACAAGCATTCAGTGCCAAATAAGCCCATTTATTAAATTGCTTTCATTGACTAGTTGACACGTTCTTATTCCAATATATTTCAGGCCGGTTCATAGCGAACCGGCTTTTATTTTTCTATTCGAACAGAATAAAATCCCTACATTTGAGACTGAAAAAAAAACACTGTGAGATACAAATATATTTTTTTCGATCTGGACCATACTCTTTGGGATTACCATGCCAATTCCACCTTAGCACTGATCCAGGTTTATAACAAATACAAGCTCAATTCAAATTTTAGCTCTGTTGATGAATTTATCGCTATATATAATCGATATAATGACGAGCTATGGGATGCATACAGACAGGGAAATATAAAAAAAGAGGTCTTGCGTTACAAAAGATTTGATCTTACTTTTCGGGAAAAGGGAATTATCGACACAGAGCTCCCTGTCATCATAGGTGATTTATACCTCGAAATAACACCTCGTTTGAATACCCTGTTCCCGAATACTATTGAGATTCTCGATTACCTGGCTCCACGGGGATATGAGCTCTATATTCTCACCAATGGTTTCCTGAAAACACAAGAGACAAAGATGGAGAATGCACACATCGATAAGTATTTCAAACACATATTCTCTTCAGAAGAATTAGGAATAAATAAGCCTCATAAGGATTTTTTTCACTGGGCCGTGTCAAGTATTCATGCCCGAAAGAAAGAGTGTCTTATGATCGGTGACGACGAAAATATAGATGTTGGAGGGGCTAAAGATTATGGGATAGATGCCATATGGTTTAACCCTGGAAATGATGAGATATCAGACAGAGCACTTAAAACAATCTCCGACTTGTCTGAATTAAAAGAACTGCTTTGAGATGACTAGAACGGCACGGCATCATCATTACCTGTATTTAAAAGATCTGTATTGTCTGGTTGGTCACCGCTATTCAAGCTTGACTGGTATGTAGCAGTTGAGTTTCCATTCTCATCCTCATAAACCGGAACTGTTTCTTCCATATCTGCAAATTTTGCAAATTCCCGGATAAATTTCAATTGAACATCTCCAACTGCACCGTTTCTGTGCTTAGCAACGATTATTTCAGCAATTCCCTTTAGTGAATTTCCATCATTATCTACATCCAGACCATAGTATTCCGGACGGTGAATAAAGATAACAAGGTCTGCATCCTGCTCAATAGCACCTGATTCCCTCAGGTCAGAAAGCTGAGGCCGCTTATTTCCGGAGCGCATTTCCACACTTCTGTTAAGCTGCGAGAGTGCTATAATTGGAATGTTTAACTCTTTGGCAATACTTTTTAGTGAACGACTGATACTACTCACCTCCTGCTCACGACTACCTCCGCTATTGCTTGGACCTGTCATAAGTTGCAAATAGTCAATAACGACAGCCTGAATATCATATTTCTGCTTTAACCTTCTGGTTTTAGCCCTCAATTCAAAAATAGAAATTGCCGGAGTATCATCAATATAAATGGGTGCCTGTTCCAGGTCTTTAATCTTATATTCCAGTTGCTCCCACTCATAATTTTCCAAACGACCATTTCTTATTTTATCTGATGGCAATTGTGTTTCTCCAAGTATCAGTCTGTTTACCAGCTGAAGAGAAGACATCTCCAGGGAGAAGAACGCTACCGGGCGCTCATGATCAACAGCCATATTTCTTGCCATTGAAAGTACCAAGGCTGTTTTACCCATTGAAGGTCTGGCTGCGATAATAATAAGATCTGAACGCTGCCAACCTGACGTGATACGGTCAATTGCTGTAAATCCTGAAGGTACACCACTCAGACTATCATCACGCTTACCTGCCTCTTCAATTTGATGCAATGCATCAGAGATTAGCTTGTTAATCTTAACAGTCTCCTTCTTGATATTTCCTTCTGCAATATTTAATAGTTCTCTTTCTGAAAAGTCAAGCAAATCATCAACATCAATTGTCTCATCATATGACTTGATCTGAATCTCTGAGGAAACACGAATAAGCTCCCTCTGAATATATTTTTGAGCAACAATCCGGGCATGGTATTCAAGGTGAGCTGCAGAACCAACCCTACTGGTAAGCTGAGATATAAATGTTGCACCTCCGATCTCCTCCAAAAGCTCTTTCTTTCTCAAGGCCTCTGTAATGGTTAACAGATCGATGGGCTTCTCACTTGTTGACAGATCAACAGCAGTAGAAAATATTTTCTGATGAGCATCCAGATAGAAACACTCCGGCTTCAGGATATCCAAAACTGACAGAATTGCATCCTTTTCAAGCATAATAGCGCCCAATACAGCCTCTTCAAGATCGAGTGCCTGAGGTGGAATTTTCCCGTAGTCAGCTGCAATGGGACTCATCTTTTGCTTTGGTATGAATTGCTTATTTGCCATCAGATTCTGTTTTTGAGAAGTCAAAGGTAAAAAAGTAGAAGTTCAGACAATAAAAGAAGCCGTCTGACTTGTAAACAGACAAAGCGAAGTTATCATTAACATTTGTTGAAAAATAATTATTCTGAAGTCTGATTTGGCAGGTAAACGGACAATTTTTCCAGGAGATCATTCATCCTGATAGGCTTGCTGAGATAATCGTTGCATCCTGCATCGGTTACTTTTTTAGCATCCCCCTCCATGGCCAGCGCAGTTTGAGCAATTACAGGAATATCAGGATTTTTCTCCTTTATAATAGCAGTCGCCTGATAGCCATTCATCTCTGGCATCATAATATCCATTAAAACTATATCTATTTCTGGATGCACCGAAAATAGATCCACAGCCTCTTGTCCGTTCCTGGCTCTGATCACATCTGCACCTGTACGGTCGAGTACTTTTTTTAGAAAAAAGAAATTGGCATTCTCATCCTCGGCTATCAATATGGTTCTGCCGGTAAAATCGGCACTCTTGAACGCGGTAGATTCCTTAGGCTTAACTCTCTTCTGCTTATCGATACGAATTGGTATGTATCTAATTGTAAAAAAGAATTCAGATCCAAGCCCAAATTCAGATTTTACGTCCATCTCTCCACCCAGCAATTCGGTTAAATGTTTGGATATAGAAAGCCCTATGCCTGTTCCCGGCTGAATCTTTTTAGATTGATCAGTTTCAATTTTTCTAAACCGGTCAAATATTTCACTGATATGCTCAGGCTTAATACCTTGCCCGCTGTCTTTTACAAAAAACTTCAATACTTCCTCTTTTACAGTATAACCGATAGTAATATCTCCGGTTTCAGTGTACTTAATAGCGTTATGTATAAGATTTGTAAGAATCTGCTTCAACCTTGTACCATCTGTTTGTATCACCAGCCCCTCCTCTCCATTAAGCTGAATTATCTTAATGCTTTTCTCCGGGTATTTAGAAAGCACCTGATTGAATGTCAAAACCAATTTAGATAAAAGAAGATTCAAATTGGTCTCCTCTTCATACAACTCGAGCTCACCGGCCTCAATTTGAGATACATCAATAATATCTTCAATGAGCCGCAATAAACTATGACCACTGTCATTAATAATTTTCAAATATGATGCTTTTTTCTCACTGGAAATGTCACTTTCCAATAACTGTGTAAAACCCAGGATAGCATTCATGGGAGTTCGTATTTCATGAGACATGTTAGCCAGAAAAGCAGTTTTCAATTGGTCAGATTTTTGAGCCTTCTCTTTCTCACTGATGTAGCCATTCCGGGTAAACATCATTATGACACCAAGTAAAATCAGATAGAGAAAATACGAAAAGTAAACATCAATCAGCCTGGTCTCATTATTAACATAAGGTTTAATAAAATCAGGGAAACTATATTCAATCCAAAAAAAGCCAATTATATTCAATATAAATAATCCAATAAGTAAGTTGCGTGTTTTGCCATTCCAAACCAATATCAGCAATAAGAAAAAGTTCATATACAGATAAAGCAAGGGACCGGAAGAACCGTTATTAACGGTGAAAATAAAACTTAAGAGAACAAATAGAAACATGGTCAGCAACCATTTTCCTATTTCAAATTTACCCTTGAAACGACTCAGGTAAAATGCACCCCAACAAAATATCATGGCACTAAAAGCACAAATATTTAAAATGAGATCAGCACTCAAAAAAAGGTTGATCACCACACCTGACAAGCTCATCCATCCTCCAAAAAAAGTCAGAAGATTAAAGAATCTGTTCTCCAGCGGAATACTATCATCTCCCCCGGCAAAACTTATAATATTATTTTTGATGGACATAGTTAGGTTTTTTATCATCCATATTCAACAATTCATCAAATATATGGAAATATATATCATATTAATCCAAGCCAAGTGTTAAAATTTTGATTTTGCTATTTTTATCAACTTCACTATTTTTAAGCAGATTGCTAAGAATGACTATTTTTACAATAGATTAATTAATAACATGATTCTATATTCACCTGCTAAAATAAATATTGGACTTCAGATTCTTAAGAAGCGTAGTGATGGATTCCATGAGATAAGTTCACTAATGCTCCCAATTCCATTCTTTGATATACTTGAGATTCAGTTACATTCTCAATCGAATAGCAAACTAAGCTTTATAACATCAGGACTTAAAATACCCGGAGAAAAAGACTCTAATTTGTGTGTTAAGGCATTTCACCTTTACACAAAAGCAAGAGGAAACAATAATTCAGCAAAAATTCATCTGCACAAGCAAATTCCATTCGGAGCCGGATTGGGTGGAGGATCATCCAATGCATCAACAGTTTTGATGGGCATGAATCAGTTAAATAACAATGCTTTATCAAAAACTGATCTTGTTAAGCTAGCCGCTGATCTGGGAAGCGATTGTCCCCTTTTTATTTATGAGAAAGCGATGATGGCATCAGGCCGTGGCGAAATACTAACTGATCCAATAACTGATCTATCCGGATATTATATCATACTACTAAACCCGGGAATTATAATTCCAACTGCTGAAGCATTCAGTAAAATTATTCCGGATAAGGAAAGAGAGCCACTTGATAAATTACTGTCGCAGCCTATTTCAAAATGGAATGAAACAATCTCCAATGATTTCGAAGACTCGGTATTTTCGCTACATCCTCAAATTAGAAACCTTAAGAAACATCTCTATGATCACGGAGCAATTTATGCTTCAATGAGTGGCAGTGGATCATCTGTTTATGGTATATATAAAGAAAGGCCTGAATTACCTTACGATCTTAACAAGCTGGTAATTTGGGAAGGCCGGATCTAATCCACTGAAAGCTCAAATTCGAAAATTACCTTTCCCTTTGAGACCAGATCTCCAACTTTTACATTTATCTTTTTAACAAGACCTGAGACTTCTGAAATAACCACATTTTTCATCTTCATTGCTTCCAGCACCATAATCTCTTTCCCTGCAACAACAACATCCCCTTCACTAACATATATTTTTGTGATTTTCCCGGGAATAACAGAAATTATTTTACTCTCATCCTTGGGCTCCCACTTTTTTCTGTTCTTAAATTTTTCTGTAAGTTCAGTCTTATACTTCCTGAACTCAACAGCAAAATCCTCTAACTCAACTTTGTTTTCTCCTTGCTTTTTTGAAGCATCTCTATTCTTATCGCTTGTTTTGCTCATCATTGTTGATTAAAATGGTGGAATACCATGTTTCTTCTGAGGAATACCGATCGATTTATTAACCGAAACACCAAGTGCATGTATCAACACAGACCTTGTCTCTTTTGGTTCAATTACAGAATCAATAAATCCTTTTGCTGCAGCAACATACGGATTTGCAAATTTCTCTATGTATTCATCAACTTTCTGTTGGCGCATCTTATCCGGATCATCTGCTGCTGCAATCTCTTTGCGGAAAATAATATTTGCTGCTCCTTCAGGCCCCATAACTGCCACTTCAGCATCTGGCCAGGCAAATACAAAGTCTGCCCTCAAGTGCCTCGAATTCATGGCAATGTATCCTCCTCCGTACGCTTTCCTCAGGATAACCGTAATCTTTGGAACAGTTGCTTCACTATATGCGTAGAGCACTTTTGCACCATGTCTGATCACTCCTGCATGTTCCTGATCAACTCCAGGAAGGTAGCCGGGCAAGTCGACCAATGTAACTAAAGGGATATTGAATGCATCGCAATACCTTATGAACCTTCCACATTTATCTGAAGAATCAACATCGAGAACACCAGCCAATACTTTGGGTTGGTTTGCTACGAAGCCAACAGTTTTCCCATCAATTCTACCAAAACCAATGACGATATTTGCTGCCCATTTCGCCTGAACTTCCTGAAAGTCTGAGCTATCAGTAACAGAACGAATCACATCCCTCACATCATAGGGCATCTTTTTATCTGCAGGAACAATCCTGGAGATACTGTACTTCTTATCAGGCTCTGCCACCTTGATCTTTTCTACAGGCTCACTATTTGATCTTGGAATGTAGCTGAGAAGCTCTTTGATCTGATCAAAACATTCTGCTTCCGTTTCAGCAAAAAAATGTGCATTTCCAGTAATCTCACTATGAACCCTGGCTCCGCCCAGCTCTTCCATGCTTATCTCCTCTCCCAATACTGTCTTTATTACTTCAGGACCAGTAATAAACATTTTAGAGATCTTATCCACCACAAAAACAAAATCCGTTAGCGCCGGAGAATAAACTGCACCACCTGCACATGGTCCCAATATGACAGAAATCTGCGGAATAACTCCTGAGGCAAGTGTGTTTCTAAAGAAGATCTCACCATAACCGGCCAAAGAACTTACTCCCTCCTGGATTCTTGCACCACCAGAATCGTTAATCCCAATTAATGGGATTCTCATCTTTAGCGAATGATCCATAATTTTAGTGATCTTCCTTGCATGCATTGATCCAAGCGATCCACCTGCAACAGTAAAATCTTGTGCATATATACAAATAGGCTTGCCCCCTATTGAACCCGTTCCGGTAACAACACCATCTCCGTGCAAGACCTTTTGCTCCATTCCAAAATCACGTGCTTCGTGTTCAACAAAGAGATCATACTCATTAAATGAACCTTCATCCAACAGTGCGACAATCCTCTCGCGGGCAGTAAGTTTACCCATAGCCACCTGCTTCTGAATAGCTTTTTCGCCACCTCCAAGAAGAACCTCTTCTCTTCGCTGTTGTAACTCTTTTACTTTTTTTGTAGAAGCCATATCTATTTGATTTATTGCTATTTAGTATATAAAATAAACAAGTATTGTGGAAATATAAGGTACAATTTTACGAAAACTTTCACTGTTCACGAAAATTATTTGACAAAGAAAATTAAGTGAAATTTGAAACTTCTGATTATAAGCTTGTTATCTAAATAACAATTTAGATAAGATAAAACTACTTCGGGGCCATTCGGAAAAGGTACAGAGCCACGCCAAGAAAAATAATATTTGGCAACCAGGCAGCAAGTGCAACAGGCAAAGCGCCTCCAATTGAAAATTGCTTCGAAAACTGCATAAACAATATGTAGGCAAAGCTAATACTGACTCCAATAGCTATCTGGAGACCAATTCCACCTCTCACCTTCCTGGAGGAGACTGCAACTCCAATAAATGTTAGTATAAAAGTAGAAAATGGGAAGGCAAGCCTTTGATGTCTTTCAATCTGAAAAGCTTTCACATTGGTCTCTCCCTGCATTTTTTGCTGTTTAATGAACTCATCCAGTTCCCTCAGACTCATTGTTTCCACAACATTAACTCTACGCGCCAGGTCTTTAGGAGTGAGATTTATCGTAGTATCCTTAACCCGCCCGGAAGTAATCACCTCATTTAATCCATCAATATCACGAATATAGTATCTGCGCAAAGACCATTTTGAAAGGCTTGTATCCCACCTTATTTGATCCGCCATCAGTTTTGAGACCAATTCACCTTTTTCAAATTTTTCAAGAGAGAAGTTATACCCAACCTTTGATATAGGACTGTAATTTTCCATATACATGTATATACCAGGTTCAATCTGCCGATGGAAATTCTTTACTT
>JAUUZQ010000089.1 GCA_030589895.1 Bacteroidales bacterium | reverse complement strand
GTTAATGTACTGAAGATAACAGTGTTAATTGGAACATTTGCGCTGGCAATGGCCTTTGCCGGAAACGACCTGGTCAATTTTATTGGTGTACCCATCGCCGGATTCAAGTCATTTCAGGCATTTTCAGCATCAGGTGGTGCAGATCCATCTGGTTTAATGATGACCGCACTTGAGGCCGAGAAAGTAAAGACTCCTGTGTATTTCCTTATTGCAGCAGGCATGATCATGGTTATTACCCTGAAACTATCTAAAAAAGCAAAATCTGTTACAGCTACTACATTGAATCTCAGTCGACAAGGTGAAGGATCTGAGAGATTTGAATCTACAGGATTGGCAAGATTTATTGTAAGGAGAACAGTTGAAATGAGTAATTTCTCTAAACATATTGCTCCGGGAAAGTTTGAAAAGTTCAGAGCTTCAAGGTTTGATGCTACCAGGGGAACAAGCGATTACAAAGAGAATAAAATTGCATTTGACCTTGTCAGGGCTTCCGTAAATCTGGTAGTCGCCAGTATTCTAATTGCAATTGGTACATCCTTAAAGCTACCATTATCAACTACTTATGTAACATTCATGGTAGCTATGGGTACTTCCCTGGCTGATGGTGCCTGGGGCAGAGAGAGTGCAGTGTACAGGATAACCGGTGTGCTGACTGTAGTTGGTGGTTGGTTCTTTACTGCATTCAGTGCTTTTACGGCTGCATTTATTCTGGCAACAATTATCTTTTTTGGAAAGCTTCCGGTTATATTAATTCTTATTGCATTTTCCATTTTTGTAATGCTCAGAACACATGCATTCCACAAAAGGAAAATTGCAAATGAAGAGAAAAGAGAAAATTCCAGAGTAAATGAAACCTATCAACAGATACTTCTTGAATGTAATAATGAAGTAAAAAGTTCAGTTATTAAAATCTCTAAATTACTGTTCCTCACCTACAATGGATTTTCAAAAGAAAAATTGAAAGACCTCAAAGCCATTAAGAAACAGGTGAAGCAGTTGAACAAGGAGATTAAAATTATCAAAGAATCATTGCCCGATACTCTAAAGAAATTCCAGGAGAGTGATCTTGAAAACGGTCATTATTATGTGCTGGTTGTTGACCATCTGAAGGAGACTTCGAATTCACTTGCTCATGTGGTACTTCCTGCATATAAGCATATAGATAACAACCATCCCCTGGATCAGGAACAAAGCAAGGAGATGAAGGAATTCAATGAAAAAACCAATGAGTTCTTTAACTATGCAATCTCAATGCTACAGTCTATGAATGATGAAAATATGATTGAGCTGACAAAGAGAAGGGACATTGTTATTGAGGATATAAATCTTATTATCAGGAATAGAATTAAGATCCTGAAGAAAACTCAAAAAGGTTCTAAGGTAAGTATTACATATATTGATATGCTAACTGAAACCAAGAACCTGATATTACATGTTGTGCAATTAATCAAAGCGAATAGCAGTATAAACAGGCTTTAAAACAAGAATCCTAAAGCTTTAAGCGCAATACTTTACCATTATTGCATTGCCCCACTAAGAAGGATTCACATATTTATAACCTATTCCCTTGATAGTCTTGATATATTTATCACCCAGCTTTTCCCTGAGCTTACGGATATGCACATCAATTGTCCTGTCTCCTACTATAATATTATCTCCCCATATATTATCGAAAATCTCTTCCCTGGAGAACACCTTGTCCGGTTTAGAGATCAGAAGTGACAGTAGTTCAAACTCTTTTCTTGGAAAGAATATTTCAACTCCTTTAAGTATAACGATATAACGTTCCCTGTCAATCGTAAGATCACCTGAGACAATCTTAGTGACTTTAGAACTATCATCATTGTTTAACATGACATTCGCTCTCTTCAGTAAAGATTTAATTTTACTTACGAGTAGCTTCGGCTTAATAGGCTTCGTAATGTAATCATCCCCTCCTGCATCAAAACCGGCGATCTGGGAGTAGTCTTCACCTCTGGCTGACAAAAATACGACAAGGGTTCTTTCCAGACTCTTTAACTTGCGTATCTCCTCACAAGTCTCGATTCCATCCATTCCAGGCATCATAATATCCAGAAGCACCAGATGGGGCTTCACCTTGGCAGCTATCTTCAATGCATCTATACCATTTGAAGCGGTATGAATAACAAATCCTTCATTCTTGAGATTATAGCTCAGAAATTCCAGGATATCCTCTTCATCATCAACCAGCAAAAGATTATATTCATTCCAATTCATAATAAAATGTCTAAATGAGCATTAAAGATAATCAAATCGCTTATCTCATGGCAGAAAAGTTATAAATACCACACCTCCCAGCTCCGTATTCTGAGATAAGCGAAGTACTGAAGTAACTCGTATATAGATATAACGCTCCTCTGGAGCCGGGGGTGTAGAGTACATTAATTAATACTCTTTTTACTATAAATTAACACAGCAAATGGATTATAAGTATATTTTTGTAAAGATTGATGGCTACGATAAAGCTTATCACTAGTTTAACACCAAAGCAATTAATTGAATGAAGATTAAACTACTCCTGCCCCTATCACTGCTTCTTGTACTTTTGCCTTTTCATCTCACTTATGGACAAGAAGAAACTGAAAAAGAAGACCCGGGAAAAGTATCCGCCAAGATTTACAGCAATTTTAATTTCGGCTTCAACGATGATAATCCAACTACAGCTTTTGAAGTTACGCGGGCCTATTTTGGCTATGAAAGAAATATCAGTGAGCATTTTTATGCAAATGTAAAGCTGGATATAGGAAGTCCTGATGACCTGTCAGCCTACTCAAAATTAAGAAGATACGCCTATTTCAAGAATGCCTCAATACGGTACAGAAATGGCAATTTTACTGCCTGGGCAGGACTGTTCGATATGGTACAGTTTAAAGTTCAGGAGAAATTCTGGGGATACCGCTACCTCTATAAATCATATATGGATGAATACAGGTTTGGCCCAAGTGCTGATATTGGACTGAGCTCACAGTACAAGTTCAATGACATTATTACTGCTGATATCACAATCTCAAATGGAGAAGGTTATACCGCTCCCCAGAGAGACGAATCATACAAAGTGGGTGGTGGTCTGACGATTGAACCTACGGACAGACTCGTACTTAGGGCTTATTATGCCATATTCACGCACGACTCTCCCCAGATGACATTCTCAGGTTTTGCAGGCTACAGGGCCGACAAGTTCAGGCTGGGAAGTGAATTCAATTATCAGAAAAATTACAAATTCAACTTCGGTCATCACAGATATGGATATTCTATCTACTCGACTTACATAATTTCTGATACATGGGAGGTTTTCGGAAGATATGACCAACTCTATTCCAATATCTTAGAGAATGATCTGATACCATGGAATTTACCTGATGATGGGAGTGCCATTGTTGCAGGATTACAGTTTACGCCCGTAAAGAACATCCATATTACACTCGATTATCAGGATTGGGTTGAGTGGGCCGATAACGGAACAAGTGAACCATTTATTTATATGCATTTTGAAGCAGTTTTTTAAAAGTGTAGAATGAAACGAATAGTCTATTTTATCAGCATCATCATTCTTGTTTTTTCCGGGTGCCGGAAAAGCGAATACATCATAGAATATACTGAAACAATTACCGACCTTGGTGGAGGTACGGGTACAACGACATGGAGCAGTGATAAAACTTACCTCATCAGTGGATTTGTGTTTGTGAACGATGGACAGGTACTCACCATTGAGCCCGGAACAGTGATCAGGGCAAAAACCGGACAAGGAACCTTGTCAAGTGCACTTATTGTAGCCCGTGGTGCTCGTATTATTGCTGAAGGAACAAATACAGAGCCTATTATTTTTACAGTTGAAAATGATGATCTCGAGGGAAGTGTTCCTGTCGACGCCAAAGGCCTGTGGGGTGGCTTAATAATTCTGGGGGATGCTATAATCAACACTGATGCAGGTGAAGAACTGATTGAAGGAATACCTGTTAGTGAGCCCAGGGGTATTTACGGCGGAGTGAATGATGATGACAATTCAGGGATCCTGAGGTATGTCTCCATCAGACATGGTGGAACCAATATTGGTGAAGGAAATGAGATCAATGGGCTGACACTTGGCGGGGTTGGTCGTCAGACTATCATTGATCATATTGAGGTAATAGCAAATGCAGATGATGGTGTTGAAATTTTTGGAGGATCGGTGAATCTAAAGAATATGGTTATCTCTTATTGTGGAGATGATGCTTTTGATTTTGATCTGGGTTACCATGGTAAATGTCAGTTTCTGCTGGCAATTAATAATGAAGATTCAGATTTGGGTATAGAATGTTCAGGTGGACTGGATCCCCTGCCATTACTCCCGGGCACCTTCCCTGTTTTTCATAACCTGACCATTTTTGGTGACAAGAATAATGAGACGACACCTCTTATCCATTTCTCAAGTTACGGAGCTGCTTCCATCAATAATTCAATATTTGTTGATGCAGGCTCAGGTGTAGCGATTTATAACAGTGGAAAGACAGGAGACTCATATTCACTGTTTGAAAATGGTGTATTGACCTTGAATAGCAATATTTTTGGACTGGCAGATGAGAACAAGCCTTTGATTTACTGTTATAACAATGAAGGCTCTGACTTTACTACAGAGATCAGTATCTTAAATGACTCCATACAAAGCTGGTCAAATATTTATGACGAAGTTCTTGCAAACAACGATGGAATATACCAGATACTTCCGGAGAATACGGTTTTTGAGAACATGGCTGAGTATGACAATGGCTGGTATGAGCAAGTAACTTATAAGGGAGCATTCGGATCGGAAAACTGGATTGAGAACTGGACCTTACTTCAACAATCAGGCATAATCAGTGATTGATGCTATTTTACCAGGTGTTCGGAACGCAATAGGTCAAAAACAGTCTTTACCGGTGTAAATGTTATTCCGGGTACTTCAACAAAAATGGTCGTCCAATGTGCCATGGAACCATTCCACAGACCAGGCAGTTCCTGTGCTTTCAGATCTTTTCCCAACATCGATTTCAAGGAAATGAAGCCCGTTTCCGGATCCCTGTATTCCATTAAGTTATACTTCTCCCCCTCCTGATTTTTGATACTGCATACCAGGTCAACCGGATTGAAATGGCTTGAGCTCTCTAAAATCATTTTTTGATCCGGGTTTTCTATGTCAACCTGCGATAATTCAACTACCTGAAGAGATATATTTCCATTGGCATCTTTCACGAAGAAAGGTCCACCACCGGGTTCTCCCTCATTCTTCACCATTCCGCACACCCTGATTGGACGATCCAGTTGCGCCATTGCCCATTCTCGTTTTGCAGCCTTATCGCTATTCATAATCTCCTCAGGAACTGATATATACATTTCCCCTTCCATCCAGTTAATCAAGTCTGAGAAAAATTTCTCATCCGGCAGAGTCTGAGATTTCAATACCTTAAGGTAAGAATATACCTCATCTCTTGCTTTTAAGAGAACCCCACCCAAAAATTTCTTATTTTCTATCCTGATATCCTTGAAGCGATCGGGAGCTACATTGTCAATATTGCTGATAAATACAATATCACCCGAAATTTCATTCAGGTTTTCCAGTAAAGCACCATGTCCACCGGGCCTGAACACCAGCCTTCCTTCAGGATTCCTGAATGGCTGATTATCATTATCAACAGCTACTGTATCCGTTTCTTCCTTCTGGAAAGAGTAAGTTATATGAAATTTAAGGGAGTACTCATGCTCCAGATCTCTTACAATTTCAGCTTGCAGGGATGTAAATGATTCCTTATGCTCAGGTGAGATGGTGAAATGCATTCTGATAGAATCTCCGGATGCACAATAGCCTGCTGCCTCACGAAGATGCTCCTCAAATGCAGTTCTGCTATTGCCATCATACTGGTGAAATTTAAGTAATCCTTTTGCTAAGATACCATAAGATAAACCTTTGTCATTCAATAATTTATCGATTATCTGACTATAGGATTCATTGCCCTCCAAGCCCATGTCATTATAGAAAGGATATCTCTTTAAATTTTTGAAAAACAGTTTTACTTCTTTGTCGGTTTCAAGCACAGACAATTGATTCTCTGCAGGTATGTTAACGAGTTTTTCCAGCATTGAAAAGAGCGATTTGAACATCCTTGTGGCTGCTCCTGAGGCAGGCACGAATCGGGTTACTTCGAGTTCATCCCCCTTATTATCATATAATTCCACATACAAAGCCCGCTCCTTGTCATTTACCCGCAGCAAACCCTCAGCTATCGTAGCAGTTTTAGAAATATTGGAGAAGGAGAAACCTGATTGGAATTTTTCAAGTTGATAGTCTATGATATCACGGGAAATACCTTTGGCAGCGATCTGATCGTAATCTTGTTTGGAAAGCATAAATCTATATTTTCCCGCAAAATTATACTAAATATTCAGATAGTGCTTGCAAAAAAACTATCTAATTGAAATTTTTGAGGGGTTTTCACACAAACACTACGAATTCAGCTGATTTTTAGCTTCATTTTGACCAGCTGCCAGTGCCTGAAGATTCAAAGTCACTAAAGCTTCTCCCTTCTTTCCAAAAATAACAGATATGCTATTTTCGAGTGCACTGAATTCTATTCCAAGAAAACCAGAAGCAGCACCCAGCATGATGATATTTGATACTTTCCTCGTACCAACTTCAGCAGCAATTCCATCCGCATCGATCAGTACGCTATTCTTAATAGCCTTCACCGCAGCATGAACCTCCTCCAACTCAGGATAGTTATCAATATTAATAAATGGCTTTGAATTCGTGATCAGCCAACCCTCCTTTGACAGAAAAGGAATGTATCTCAGAGACTCCATAGGCTCCACCGACAGAATAATATCACACATACCTTCAGGAATCAAATCTGAATTTATTGGTTTATCAGATATCCTCAGGTGCGACTGTACAGCACCACCCCGCTGACTCATTCCATGTACCTCAGCCTGTTTTACATGCAATCCTGAGTCAATGGCAGCAATACCTATTACTGCAGCTATGGAGAGGATTCCCTGACCTCCAACTCCCGATAAAATTATGTCTGTCTTCATGTTTTCTTTCTCTTAATCGCCGTTTGTATACATTCACGCTGTGCGAGGATTACTGATACGCCATTATATGCAAGCTCTCTGGCGATCAATTTGGTATTCTCTTCATGGTATTTCCTCATAGGATTGATCTCTACAAGATGCTCCTCTTCCAATCCCAATCCAATGCAAATCTGATGAATGCGACCTGTTGCATGAGATGCCTGACCACCTGTCATTCCGGTAGTAGAGTTATCTGATATTACCACCGTAATTGGAGTTTTCTCTATAATGGCATCCAGCAAACCTGTCATGCCTGAGTGTGTAAAGGTTGAATCTCCAATTACCGCCACTGAAGGTTTCAATCCTGCATCTGAAGCCCCCTTTGCCATTGTAATGGAAGCACCCATGTCAACGCATGAATTGATGGCATTATAAGGAGGTAATGCTCCCAGCGTATAGCAACCAATATCGGAAAATACCCTTCCGGGACTATATTCTTTTAGCGCCTCACCCAATGCACTGTATACATCTATATGACCACATCCATTGCATAAAGCGGGTGGCCTTGCAGCTACAATTCCGGGGACAGATAATCGATCCTCTACCGGTATTCCCAACGCTTCAGATACAATGACGGGATTCAGTTCTCCATCCCTGGGTAAAGTGCCATTTAATCTTCCATTGATTGAATAATTACCTTTTAACATGCCTGCCATCAGCTCCTCCAACAAAGGAGCCCCCTCTTCCAGAACCAATAATTCATCTGTGCTGTCTACCAGTTTCTGAACAGTTAATGAGTTGACAGGATAGTGGGAGATTTTTAGAACTGGATAATTAAGATTGTGCTGGGTGGCAATCTCCATATAGTAGTTGTATGCTATACCACAGGCAATAATCCCCTTTGAGTGATCTGTACCGGGAATACTCTTATTGAATCCCAGACTCGCTGCATCATCTTCCAGTTTCGACTGCTGACTCAACAATCCCTTGTATCTTTTTCTGGCATATGCCGGCAGCAAGATAAACTGAGAGCTGTCTTCAGGGATTCTTAAACTATTTTCCTCCAGTACTGTATCTTGCTCCACTCCTGCCCTGGAATGAGCCAGTCGTGTTGTAATTCTGATCATTACAGGCAACTTGTATTGTTCCGACAACTCAAATGCCTTGTAGGTCATATCATAACATTCCTGCTGGTTTGATGGTTCCAATACAGGTACCATGGCAAATTTCCCATAAAATCTGGAATCCTGCTCGTTCTGTGAAGAGTGCATAGAGGGATCGTCAGCAGACAAAACGACCAATCCACCGTTTACCCCTGTGATGGCTGAATTGATAAACGCATCTGCTGCCACATTCAATCCAACATGCTTCATGCAAACAAGTACTTTTTTCCCTGCATACGACATTCCCAATGCAGCTTCCATAGCAGTTTTTTCATTGGCAGACCAGTCGGAATGAATCTTTCTTTCTGCTGCTAATTTTGATTTTTGAATATACTCTGTAATCTCTGTAGAAGGCGTTCCCGGATAAGCATATACTCCTGAAATTCCTGCATCCATAGCTGCCTGGGCAATAGCTTCATCTCCCAGTAAAACCAATTTATTCATATAGCTTATGTGTTTTTTTTCAGTTTCAAAAATAGCTAAATTTAGGGGAGATATAACATATTCTTCAGCATCTGTCAGGAGTACATTGTAAGAACAATTTTTCGTGAACTGCTATAGTTCCTGAACTCACAAAGGTAGATTCCCTGCCAGGTGCCTAAATTGAGTCTCCCCCCGGTAATTGGAATTGTTACTGAATTTCCAATCAGTGATGATTTAAGATGTGCAGGCATGTCATCCGGACCTTCCATGGTGTGGGTATATACAGGATCATTCTCCGGGATAAGCTTATTCATGAAACTTTCGAAATCAGTCCTAACAGAAGGATCTGCATCTTCATTCAAGGTTATTCCAGCTGAAGTGTGCTTTATGAAAAGATGCAACAATCCCTTCTCAGGCATTGATGGGAGATTTTCAATAATCTGGTGTGTGATCAAATGATAGCCTCTGACACCCACGTTGACAGATATTTCTGTTTGATAAATCATAGCTCTTTAGAGATATATGTTAATAATTCACAAATTTAAGCCATAATAAAAGCTAATCGTTACGATTACTGAATTTTTAACTATTTTTGCGTGATTTATGAAGGAGTTTATGGCAAGGCGAGGTGCATTCTTTACCCTTATGATAACAATTATTTTGTTGTCAGGCTCCGCGCATGGACAATTACTGATTCCCAAGAAAGATAAAGATTTAATTCAGTTCTCCGGTGTCATCAGAAATCTTCAGCATCGACCAGTGAGCGATGCGAATATTGTAATTTTGAACCGGCGACGTGGAACTACAGCTGACAGAAGAGGTATTTTTTCATTTGTAGTTCAGCCCAATGATACCATTTTATTTAGTCATATGGGCTACAAACCAACGATTCATATTATTCCGGACACACTGGAAACGCAACAATACCCTTCAGATATTTTTATGGTAAGTGATACATTTCAACTTGCTGAGGTTAAGATCTTTCCATGGAAAACTTATCAACAATTCAAAGAAGCTTTCATTGCGCTGGAAATGCCTGATGACGATGAGCAAAGGGCTTACCGAAATATTGCATTGATAAAAACCCAGATAAAAATAAATGATTCCCAAAACAGTCCGAATATGAATTTCCGCGAGGTAATGAAACAACAGTATAACCAGCTTTATTATGAAGGACAATACCCCTATTATACTGTATTTGACCCCTTAAGATGGGGTGAATTCATCGATGCCTTGAAAAAGGGTGATTTCAAGCGAGATTAATAACTGAAAAAATATATCAGAGAAACACAATTTGAGCGATCCAGAATCAGTTATCTCTTTATTCACCTGATACCCATGAACCACCGTTTATTAATCATACTACTTATTATACTGCAGGGAGCTAATCTGGCAGCCCAGGAAGATGCTGTCGTTTATGGCTATGTCAAAGATTCGCTTGGACATCCCATAGACCTTGCAAATGTTGCACTAATAGAGATTAACGAAGGTACCATGACTTCGAAAACCGGATATTTTGAGATCCGCATTCCTTCAGAAAAAAAGCTGGTTCTTGTGGTGAGCTGTGTTGGATATGATCAGAAAAAAGAATACATAAACCTGAAGCCGGGTGAAAGGCGTGAACTAAGTATTCTTCTGAAACAGGATATAAAAATAATAGGTGAAGTTTCTATAAGTGCAAGACAGGAAAGAGCCAGTACTTTTCAACGAATTGACGTTCAGGATTTTGAATACATGCCCAGTACTACAGGAAAAATTGAGACAATCATTAAATCACAAGCCGGTGTCAGTTCAAACAATGAACTCAGCTCTCAGTATTCTGTCAGGGGTGGAAATTTTGACGAGAACCTGGTTTATGTAAATGATATTGAGATATACAGACCATTCCTTGTAAGATCCGGCGAGCAGGAAGGCTTAAGCTTTATCAACTCAGACATGGTATCCACTATTCGCTTCTCTGCAGGAGGCTATGATGCCAGGTATGGAGACAAGATGTCATCCGCACTTGATATTACATATAAAAGACCCACGAAATTTGGAGCAAGCACAGAAATCAGTCTTTTGGGAGCTTCTGTTCATGCTGAAGGCGCATCAAAAAACAAGAGGCTAACATTTCTGGCAGGATACAGGTATAAAACGACCTCCTATTTGTTGAACACACTTCAAACCAGTGGAGATTATAAGCCACAGTTTTCTGATTTTCAAGCAATGATCTCCTACAGGTTTTCGAAGAAAGTAGAACTCTCTTTTCTGGGAAATTATTCTTCGAACAAGTATCAGTTTATTCCTGAAACCAGGGAGACAGAATTCGGAACACAGGAACTACCCTTTCAACTGAAAATCTACTATGATGGCCAGGAACTTGATCAATTTGACACCTACCTTGGTGCCTTGTCATTGAATATTCAACCAAACAAAAACCTGAGCCTGAAATTCATCACTACTGCATTTCAAACCTCTGAGCAAGAAACATTTGATATTCAGGGACAGTACCTTATCAATGAGTTGGACAACACTATTGGATCAGAAACTTATGGTGACAGCACGCTAAATATTGGGGTTGGGACGCTTTTAAACCACGCCAGAAATTATTTAGATGCATATGTGCTGTCAGCTTCTCATATTGGAACATTAAAGGCAGAAGATCATTTAATAAAATGGGGCGTCAAATACCAATATCAGGATTTCTACGACAGGATAAGTGAGTGGGAAATTATTGACTCTTCGGGTTTTTCTGTCCCATATGATGGCAGAGAAATTGGGATGGTGAAATTTTCCAAAGCCGAAAACCAGATTAATTACGACCAGCTCACCAGCTTTATTCAGGATACATGGGAAAAGAATAGCAGTAGTGCTGACTACTTCTTCACTGTCGGGGTACGTGGTTCACTATGGAATTTCAACCAGACATTTATGTTCAGTCCAAGGGCAACATTCAGTGTTCAACCAAACTGGGAAAGGGATATGATGTTTCATCTATCCGGTGGTGTATACTATCAACCACCATTCTATAAGGAGATGAGAATGCCCAATGATGAGATCAACTATGACATAAAGCCTCAAAAATCGATACACCTCTTATTGGGTGGCGACTACATATTTTCGATGTGGGATCGACCATTTAAGCTTACCACTGAGATGTATTACAAGTGGTTAGATGATTTAATTCCTTATAAGATTGAGAATGTAAGGATCTCGTATGCAGGTGAAAACATTGCCAGCGGATATGCTACCGGAATAGACTTTAAGCTGAACGGTGAATTTGTTCCGGGTGCAGAGTCATGGTTCACAGCATCGATACTTCAAACGCGTGAAAATGTTCAGGGAGACTCCATTCTTGTTTATGCCAATGAGGAATGGACCTATGAAGATGCCGGATATTACGCCAGACCTACAGAACAGCTATTTACTGCCAGTGTATTCTTTCAGGACTATTTCCCAAATAATCCCGACTACAAGGTGCATTTGAGTGCTCACTACGGAACAGGACTTCCCATGAGTCATCCAAATGAAGATCAGTATTATACTGAGTTACGCATGCGTCCCTACCGAAGAGTAGACATTGGTTTCTCAAAGGTGATCAAGCGTGACGATGATGCTTTAAAGGAAAAGAATCCATTTAGATATTTCAAAAGTATCTGGCTCAGCGCAGAGATATTCAACCTGCTCGGTATCAACAACGAGGCATCTTATATCTGGATCAAAACCATCTCCAATCAGAGTGGTACTCCGGGTCAGTTTGGGGTCCCCAATTACCTGACAGGAAGAAGGTTTAATGTAAAGGTGACAGCAAGGTTTTAAGAAATTTACCCATAGGAAGCTTAATCAGGTTTGGGAATAATAATCATTTCCTAATAGCATATAATACATACCGGAGGGTAGATTCCTTACTTCAATTTCAATGTGATTCTTATAAGACTTGCTATATTCGTCTCTAGCCTATTTAATACGTCAAATCTTACTTATTTGTCAGGATCCAAAGTTCTACTTCTTCGGAAGAACGCCAATGCTGATCTCGCTTGGTTTTTTCAGAAGCAGCATTAACAGGTTTTTTTAAACATTTTTCCAATTGAAATCTCCCACTTTCGGCTAGTTCCTTCTCTATCGGATGCTCTTTTGTCACATTTGTTATTTGAGCTAAATTCGAGAATATGAGCACAAGCTTTCCTTCAGGTAAAAGCCTTTGTTTTGCTCCTGCAAAAAAATCAGGGAATAGCTTTTCATTGTAGTAAATAGCTTCATCAATACTATCCAGATCATGAAATTCCGGCAACCAAGGAGGATTAAAAACAATCAGTTCGGTCTGTTTTTCCCACCTGCCAAAAAGATGTCCAAAGTCTAATTCTATCTTTCGAGACAACTTTGTATCTCCCATAAACTCTGCTAACCCAATAATCGCATTAGGATTTATATCTGTCCCAAAAACCTTTTGAAAACCATGCTTTATCATTTGAAAAGAAAGTACTCCACTCCCAATCCCAACGTCTATTGCTGACTTTTTATGCCCTTTGTAACGTTTCAACCAATTGTCAAAAAGTACCAAATGTTCGAAACGTGTAGGAAAGTAAGTACCATAATATGGATGTAATTTATTTCGAAGTACAGGAATAGAAATTCCATTTCGGTACCACTGCCAGGCACTATTTAGTCCTTGTACTTGAGGAAAGGATAACAAGAAATTACTAGTTTCTGGATAAAGCTTTTCCAACCAACCGATTGAAGGAGACTTCTTTACTGCCAATTTATGATCTACAATTTCTATTAAAATAAGATTTGACAGCTTACGGTATTCTGACCGATACACGCGTTGTTCCTGAAAAGACGTATTCGGAAATTTCCTATTTAGATGCGTATATAACTCCTGAAGAAGTGACAATCCATTATTATAAAACTCTGTGATTAATATGGGCTTACCAGCCTCCAATACTTCAATCACAT
>JAUUZQ010000194.1 GCA_030589895.1 Bacteroidales bacterium | reverse complement strand
TTGGATTGATCAGCATAACCTTTAAGGGGAATTTTTGGATTACTTAAATTATATACCATGTGAATTAGCCCGGCCTTTTTTAACCACTCTGTAGTTTGCTCAAAAGTAATGGCACGTGCATTTTTACGCACCTCACTATATTTGAATTTTTTATTTTCTCTGGCCAACTGTCTGGGTATTGAATTCCATAATTCAGAAGTTTTAATCGCTTGATTCCTATCGGTATATTTTGAAAAATCTCTCTGGTAAGCTTCCAGAATATCATATTGAATCTTCCGGACTGATCCGATATCGCTATTGTTGATATGATCCTGCAGCACTTCCGGCATTCCTCCCAGGAAGAGATACATTTTCAGATACTGAAGTAATTTTTCATGAATTACATCGGGTAAAGCCTCAGCTTTAATCAGTGTCATTAGATGCTCCAATAATAACGCTTCACCAATGGCAGATAAGTACTCAACAAATGACATGGGGTAGAGGGTGAGAAAGTTGACGTTCCCAACCGGAAAACTGCTTCGTTTACCTACACTGACCCCTAATAAAGAACCGGCTGCAATAATATGATATTCATCAGCTTGCTCATTGAAATACTTCAAACTTGTCAACACTTCTGGCACAACCTGGATTTCATCAAAAAAGATCAGCGTATCATCGGCTCTTACTTTTTGACCTAGATAAAGACCGATATTGTCGACTATTTTTCGGGGATCAAGTTCACCCCTAAACAAGGAAGCAAGATCTGGGTTTTGCTCAAAATTAAGATGGATGTAGTTTGAATATTCTGCATTCCCCAATTGATTGACCAAATATGTTTTGCCAACCTGTCTTGCTCCCTGCAATAGTAATGGTTTGCGTTTTCTGTTATTCTTCCAGTTTATCAGCTCTTTATATAATGCTCTCTCCATGATTTACAATTATTATATGTACACGTATAAGTACATTATCTCCATAAAAGTGCAACTAATATATGCTTTTATCTCCACATAAGTGCAATAATGTCTGATTTTATCTCCATATAAATGTAATATCACAATATATTTATCTCCGAAATAATGTAATATGGGTTACTGGCAACAGGCAGTTCGCTACTCATACCGAAGGGAGTCCACCGGATTGGCCCTGGCTGTTTTAAGGGAGTGCCAGATCACTGTAAGGAAAGTGATGACAAAGTTTCTAAGCATTGGAATTTTAGTTAGAGTAACCCTTTCTCATCTAGTGAAGCTTTTATTTGCTTGTGGTTTTCCCAGAACTCGATTTTCATTCTACTGAGGATCCTGTTGAATTCGGGAAGATCTTTCACATGATCAAAGAGAGGATCAATTTCCAGAAACAGAATGTACCAATATGGATAATTCTCCTCTTGCGCAAATAGTTCCATCTGTTCTACCGCCTTCTGTGTGTTTCCTTCATATGAATAGTAGACTGCCAGGCTTAAATGCTTGTAAATAGAGTTGTCAGATTCTGCATACTCCAGGTAATCGCTGAAGTAGTTTTCTGACTCCTCGGTCAATCCAACTTCTGACCATACAACACCGATTTTTGCATATTCACTCCTGTACAAATCCAGGTTCTGAGCTACCATGATCTCAGTAAGTTCCTTGTAATAGGTATACGCGCATTCATAATCCCTCATGTAATAGCATATCAACCCTATTTCCCGGATGATATCATACCTGGAGGTATCTCTGCGAAGTGCTTCAATCAAAAGTTCTTTTGTTTGTTGGAGGTCCCTGTCCCTGGCAAACAGGATATAGGCTTTCAAAATCTCTGAATATAGATTATCCGGATCGTATTCCAGTGATAAATCAATGTACTTCTCCGCATCACTTATGAATCCGGACTGCATCAGGGCATTGCTTATATGCAGGTAGATAAAACTTGCTTCCGCCGAATCGTGTGAGGCGATATCCAGACCGATTCCCATGAGGGCATATTCCAGGTATTTTTCCGTATCGGGTAAAAACCTTGTGTAAAAATCTGACAAGATGTTGATGACCAGTGAGGAGTTGGGATTGTATTCCAAAGCCTTTTCAAGATAGGGAAGAGCCGGTTCATACTCTTCCCTGGTAATATGAAACATGGCTTTGGCAATCAGGCTCTGCGGAAGTTGTGGATCGTATAATAGTGCCTTGTCCGCATAATTGTCAATTTCAACGGAATACTTTTTTTCATACTGGTACATATCTAAAAAAGCATATGCTATGGATATATCAGCATATGCACGCGCAAATCCCGGATCATGTTCAATGGCCTTCTCAAATAATGGAATGGCTTCTAAAAGTCCTTCACGGGTTCCTTTATAAAAGTGATTAAGCCCTTTAAGAAAATAATCATATGCCACCAGGTCCTCTGTGGGAGGTTTATCGATGCGTTCTTCCTCTTCCGGTGTGATGATGGCCTCAATTTCATCCGCAATACTTTTGGCAACCTCCATTTGCAACTTAAATATATCCCCGGTTTTCCTGTTGTATTGCTCAGCCCAGAGACGTTTATCACCCGGGGCCTCAATTAACTGGATATTAAGTAAAATCTGATCCCCGATTTTCTGCCCGCTGCCTTCCACCAGGTAATTGGCATTCAACTCCCTGGCTATCTCGGGAATTGTCCTGGAATTATCCCTGTATTTCTCAACTGAAGTCCTGCTGATCACCCTCAAATCTTCAATCTGTTGAAGATTATCCAGGATGGATTCCATTAATCCATTGATGATGTATATGTTGGTTGAATCATTGCTATCGTTGTTAAACGGTAATACAGCAATTGATTTTTCCAGGTCGATTTTTTTGGAGGAGAATGGTTTAGTAACGACGAATAGTACAATTGCAAAAACAACGATCGAAATAACCGCCCCAAGTATTACAATCCTTCTTTTCTTATTGGATGGCCCCACTTCAACAGATTCATTTTCGATCAGATCTCTTTTCCCCACCTCCCCTGGCGGGTACCCATAATACTCCCGGAAGCATTTGATGAAATAGGAGGTACTGCTGAAGCCAACCCTGTAAGTTACTTCAGAAACAGTAAAGGAGTTCTGCCTCAGCATATCCATGGCGTTTTTCAAACGCACCTGCCTGATAAACTGGCTCACCGATAACCTGGCCAGTTTGTTTACTTTGCGAAGCAGGTTGGAGCGGCTCATTCCTGTTTCAGCGGCAAGTTCAGAAACTCCAAACTTTTCATTTGAAAGGTTCTCCTCAATGATTTCGGTGATCCTGGTTAAAAAATTATTTTCCATGGAATGAGCGTCTTGCAGCTGAATAAAGATACAATTATTCGCCATTTGCGTCATAATTTATACCCTTTCATCATAATTTATACTGTTTCACCAAACTTGACATGATTGGCTGCATGGGTGATTGGTGGTGCGTCATTGTTTGCCGGATCTTTACATCAACGAATCAATGTCAAATCTTACACAAGAAAAAATGAAAACGAAAAAGAACATTACAATGAAAGTTGTCACTGCCACGTGGCTGGTGACTGTCCTAACCCTGATCACCGCGTGTGGTGGCAACCAGGGGAATTCAACCACAGAGGAGAAGCTGACCGAAGCTCCACAAACAACTGTAAAAACTCCGGATATGGATATCCATACGGCCACCTTAATGGGAGATCTTGAAGTCATACAACAACACATCAAGGCAGGATCTGACCTGGATGTACAAGAGCCAGCTGTGGGTTCCACTCCACTGATTTCTGCCGCTGTATTTGGCAAGACCGAAGTGGCCAGAGCTTTGATCGAGGGTGGGGCTGATGTGAACCTCAAAAATAACGAAGGATCGACCGCACTGCATTCCGCTGCCTTTCTCTGCCGGGTGGAGATCGTACAGATGTTGCTGGATCACGGTGTCGATAAATCTGCCCTGAACAACTACGGATCAACAGCACAGGCATCGGTATCGGCTCCATTCAGCGATGTAAAATTCATATATGAACAATTCCAGAAGGACCTTGGACCGCTGGGATTTAAACTGGACTTTGCGTTTGTTGAAGAGACCCGTCCAAAGATCGCAGAGATGTTGAACTAAGTAACTCCATATCGTTGAGATGTTGAATTAAGGAACTCCTTATCGCTGAGATGTTGAACTAACAAACTCCATTATTAATAAGAAGAAAATGTCAACTTCAGATAGAAGATACGATATCGATTGGTTAAGGGTAATCGCCATAGGATTGCTCCTGTTTTATCATATCGGAATTGGCTTCCAACCCTGGGGAGTATTTATCGGATTTATTCAGAGTGAAAAGCCACTGGAATCCTTATGGATCATCATGTCAATGCTCAACATATGGAGAATACCATTGTTGTTTTTTGTATCCGGTATGGGGGTTTGTTTTGCCATCAGGAAAAGGAACTGGAAAC
>JAUUZQ010000197.1 GCA_030589895.1 Bacteroidales bacterium | reverse complement strand
TGCGATTGCTTCATCTATGCGGATCCCTGGGGCGCAGGATCCTCCTGGGAGAATAAATCATTTTGGGATTTTGATTACAACCTTCATGATGGAGTAAACTGGATGAGTTCATTTGGATTTAACGTTCCTGTTACTTTTAAGGTTGATATGACAGGTGTAGATGTATCAAATGGGGTCTATGTAACAGGTGAATTCCCAAATGCTGAAGGGGAGGCCTGGAAACTAAATAGCATGACATTGGAAGATAGAAATGTTTATAGCTACACCACAGAGATGGAGGTTGGTGCAACAGGATCATATTATTTCCTTAATGATGACAATTTTGCTGTAAGAGAAAAGGTTCCTGAAGAATGTGTCGAATACTGGGGTCTTGACAGAGGATATAGGATACCGGCTGGATCAGCAGGAGAAACTTTTTCCTATGTCTGGTCGAGTTGCGATGAGATCGATACAGTTTCCGTAAACGTACAATCTTTAACATCTGGATCGCTCATTGAAGTTTTCCCAAATCCTTCTCAAAACAGCATAATCAATCTTACTTTCTCAGTAAACGACAGGGTTGACCTACGTATCATTAATGCGAGTGGGCAAATTGTGTATAACAGGGAAATAGATTGTTATAAAAACAATCGCCACATGATTGAATTAATGTCAATAGGTAAGGGTGTATACTTTCTAAGAGCATATTTTAATGAGCTAAACCTAAATCAATCCAGGAGAATAATACTGGATATGTAAGTAATATTATTGTCTAATTGTTCACTATGAAGAGATTCCATTATTTATCATTTTTGGTATTGTTGTTCTTTCTGCCACTTTTTGGCCAGGAGAATGATCCAGTATTCGTGGATCAACAGGGCGTGATGCGACGGACCGATTCCAAAAAAGAAGTATGTCTTTTCGGGGTTAATTACACCCTACCTTTTGCACATGCCTTCAGAGCGCATAAGTACCTCGGCATAGATCACAAAAAAGCAATAGATGCTGATGTGTATCACTTTTCTCGTCTCGGACTTGATGCATATCGTTGTCATCTCTGGGATTCGGAGATCAGTGATAGTGTTGGGAATCTAATACAATCTGAACAGCTTGATATTTTTGATTATCTGATCTTTAGTCTGAAGAAGAGGGGGATAAAAAGCATCCTGACTCCGATAAAATTTGGCAACAATGGATATCCTGAGCGGGATACTCCAACACCGGGATTTTCAGATATATATGGGAAACAAGGCTGCCTGAACAATCCAGATTCCTGGCCATTCCAGGAGACCTACCTTATTCAGTTTCTGAATCATGTTAACCCATACACTGGCCTTTCATATAAAGATGATCCGGATATCATCGCTTTTGAGATTAACAATGAGCCCGGGCATAAAAATGCAGCCCTTACCCGCAGCTACCTGGAAATCATGATCAATGCCATACGGTCAACAGGGTGTAAGAAGCCAATATTTTACAATATGAGCCACAATTTCCATGTATCAGAAGAATTTCTGGCAGCCGACCTCCAGGGTGCAACATTTCAATGGTATCCAAGCGGACTTGTAGCTAACCACGAGCAGCAGGGAAATTTCCTTCCAAATGTCGATGACTATCCCATCCAGATGTCAGACTATAAGGAATTCAAGAGTAAAGCAAAAATGGTGTATGAATTTGATCCGGCTGACATCGGCCGTTCTTACATTTATCCTGCAATGGCAAGAGAATTCAGAGAGGCAGGATTTCAATTTGCCACGCAATTTGCTTATGATCCGATGTATATGGCGTATGCAAATACTGAGTATCAAACTCATTATATGAACCTTGCCTATGCTCCACAAAAGGGGCTTAGTTTATTGATTGCCTCTGAGGTGTTCCATCAGGTTCCTCTGAATTCTGATCAAGGAATCTATCCTGATAACACATGCTTTGAAAGCTTCCGGCTGAGCTATGAAGAGGATCTCGCCGAATTGGTATCAAAAAAGAAATATCTCTATACAAACAATACAGAGAGTGAGCCATTGGATCGTAAAAGCCTTGAACAGATTGCTGGTTTTGGAAGTTCTCCTATAGTAAAATATGAAGGAAAAGGTGCTTATTTTCTCGATCAACTTGAGGCCGGCACATGGCGTCTGGAAGTGATGCCTGATGCGATCTGGGTTCGTGATCCCTTTGAAAAAGCCAGTCTTAAAAAAGAGGTGTCTGTTATCCTGTGGAAGACCTGGGAAATGTCTGTCAAGCTGGAAGACCTGGGACCCGACTTTCATATTAGAGGTGTTAATTCCGGTAATACCCTGAAAGCTGATGCAAAAGGAGAAATGTTTCATGTGAGTCCCGGCACATATCTCCTCACCCACAAAGGGAAAAAGAGCTCCTTCAATGGAGATGAATCCTGGCATTCTATTTCTGTGAATGAATTTGCAGCTCCTGCGGAGGACTGCGAAAAGACCTATCTTCTGCATGAGCCAGCCAGAGAAATCACAGCGGGTCAGGAATACCAGATACATGCTACAATTGCTTCTCCAAAACAGCCACTTTCTGTTAAACTACTTGCCTCCCTGCCAGAAGGAGCATATAAGACAATTACTATGGCCAATGACAGAGCATATTCCTACTCCTGCAAGCTTGAATCAGATGACTTGAAGCCCGGATATATTAAGTACCGTATTGTAGTGGAAGGAGATGAAGGAAAAAGAACTTTCCCGGGAGATGTAAATGGATCGCCTGATGATTGGGACTTTTATACTAAAGAAACATGGTCAAGCAGGGTCGTTGATAAGAATGCCCCCATACTTTTGTTTGATGCTGAATTACATGCCGAAAAAATGGTAAAACCAACGAGGTTCGTAAAACTAAGGCTTCTTCCTTCATCAAAAACGAATGGTAGCATTGTTGAAATTGATACAAAAAACTTGAAAAACAAGGAACATGATTACTCCCTGAAATACTTTTTTAAGGATGATATTGTTGGGAGAGAGGATGACATAAATGCGAAGAAAAATTTGCATTTTTTAGGATATTCTTTGGGAGGGAAACCCGGCAAGATCCAGTTGGCGCTAATATTGAAAGATGGTTCAGCGTATGGAAAAATTGTTGAGCTGACAGATTCGATAGCGGATCATATAATTTCCCTGGAGAATCTGCAAAATGTCAAACTGGTTCTATCACCCAAAGCCTACCCCAATAAGATGCCCTATTGGTTCGATCATCAAGATCCGAAACCCTTCAACATCCGGGATATTGAAAGTATACAGTTTTCAATTGGTCCGGGGATTAAGGAAAGTGAATATGGACAAGCCCATGGAATAGCCATGGAAAAAGTATGGTTGGAATAAGACAAGTATTCATAGATTTTAAACTCACTTTTCCTTCCTTTTATTTGGCAGTCTTTACTGCAAAAATTTTGAGTTTCAAATTTACTTGGGCTTTTAACGATAAACTCATTTTTGCAATTTTGACATCTTTTCTTTTTGCATTCAACACACCAAATATCAGTTGAACTTCTTGGTTGAAATTCAACATTACATTTCTTGCAGTCTTTGGGTTTAAATCGGTTCATTTAGTGACGCCCAACGGTTTAGCTATGTGGAGTGCCGAATTTCGAAGCTTTTTCCTTTCAACATTGTGATGAAGTTGATACGAGAACTATAACTTAAATTACCTACTTCACTCGGCATTACATATAGCTTTTGTTAGCCACTGGCAATAAGATGCTAATTATTCCAAGTTCATTCTATTTATAATCACCCCTAATATGAACAATTGTCAATGAGTGAGGTGGTAGGTTGACGACACCCTTTTTAAACTTTAGCTCCACCTCTTTTGGAGCTACTCTATCAGGATTTTCAATA
>JAUUZQ010000092.1 GCA_030589895.1 Bacteroidales bacterium | reverse complement strand
TATCATGCCCATATCGTTACCGCCAAATTCTTTGCCAATATTTTTATATAGAAGTGCGGCAGGGTCATCGTCAGGTAATGAGCTAATTATATCAGAATCTATTTTTAGGTCTTTAATTTGATATGCAAGAAAAGCTGTTAAAGCAATAACGATTACTATTGTCAGCCATTTAAATTTTATTATTCCTTTTGCCAATTTATTCATACTTAATTTAATTATTTATTTTATACGTCTTTGTTTTATAGTCACAATTTATATTTAGAACTTACTCAATTGATTGAAGAACAAACTGTTCGGGTCGTTTCCCAGAAACATCTTTATACAGAATATTTATTTTTTTTAATACTGATTCATAGTCTTGTACATTATAGATTACACCTTTTACCCCAGTCTCTTTTTTCTCATAATCGAGATATGCAACAATAATGGGAACTTTTGCTTTTACTGCCATGTGATAAAACCCTCTATTCCATTTTGGCATCCTTTGTATCCTACCTTCAGGAGATATTACAATATGTAATTCCTCGGCCCTATTCAATAGATCAACAACCTGGAAAATTGCATTTGCATTTTTAACACCTCTCACTGGAATAGATCCGAATTTCTTCATTACTAAGTTCATAGGAAAAAAGAAAAGTTCCTTTTTTGAAAGAAAAGTATACTTAATCCCCATTTCGTTGATACCTAATTTCCCATATAGAGCATCAATATGCGCAGTGTGCGGTGCAAATATTATTATTGATTTTTTTATATCCGGGAATTCACCTACAACTTTCCATCCCAGCGTTTTTAGAATTTTTCCTGAAATTGTTTCCATTTGTCTTTAACTATTATTAAAAAATCAATACGGTGTAGCATCTTGTTCTTTTTTCATTGCTCTATATATTAGTTTATCGGTAAGTGCTGGAATAATTTTGTACATCCAAACAAGTAATTTACCTTGAGATGTTAGAATTAGGTTCTTTCTACGTTTTATTATTGCTTTAGCAATAATCTGAGCAACCTTATCTGCACTCATCATTTTATCTTCATTACGAGGGGATTTTTTTTGCGGTACACCATGTTGATTCAATGCAGAACTTCTAATATTCGATTTTGTGAACCACGGGTGTACAATTAGAATATGCAAACCATTACCCATATTTTCAATCCTTAAAGTTTGAAAGAATCCATCCATTGCATATTTAGAGGCTACATAGGCAGAGCGTGCTGGTAAAGGTGATAAACCCGATATTGAAGATATTGCAACAACAGTTCCCTTTTGCCTGAGAATGTATGGAAGTGCATATTTTGTGCAGCAAACAGTACCCATAAAATTAGTATCCAATACTTTCTTAAAAACTGAAATATCAAGTTCAATAAATAATGCCCTCATTGATATGCCAGCATTATTAATTAATACATCAATTTTTCCATATTTTTCTATGGTTTTATCTACTAAATATTTGCAATCAGATTCCTTTGTTACATCAGCTATTACAGTCAGATATTTTCCTCCAAGTTTGCCGACTTCTTCTGCAACAATTGGAAGTCTGAAAACATTTCGAGATGAAATAACCACTGTAGCTCCCCTTGAAGCAACTTCCAGGGCTAAGGATTTACCAATACCTGATGAAGCACCTGTAATGATGATTACCTTATCTTTTAATGCACATGAAGTGTCTTCTGTCTTCCTGCCTGACATATTCTGTTTAATAAAATGCTTTAATTAATACAATGGCTTTTTTTAGTATTAGAGTTTAGATGCTATTCTGTATGGTTGTTGAAAATTTCAGATTAACTATTTTTTAATTATCATAGCACCAGAGGAATAACCTCCACCAAAAACCGTAATCCCAATAACATCATTATGTTTTATCTTCTTAATAATTTGAGCTAATGCAATAGGAGTACTTGCACTCCCTGTATTACCAAGTTTGTCAATATTTACAACCATTTTTTCTTTCCCTATCTCAAGTTGACTTCTGACATTTTCAATTATTCTGATATTCGCCTGATGTGGAATAACGTAGTTTACATCATTAATTGACATCGAATTTTTCTTTAGAATATCATCAAGAGATTTAGCCATGTATTTATTTGCATTAATAAATACTTCTTTTCCATTTGGCATTCTGAGACCTCCATTTAGTGGATGTAGATAAACGCTTTCATCAGGATGTCCAATATTTCCCAATCCTTCTGTATTCACATCTATTATTTTCAAGTCATTATCTGATAATCTTTTCTTTGAAATAAAAATGGCAGCAGCTCCATCTCCCCATAGGTGTCCTGATTGTTTGTCACTTTCATTTCCATAGACTGAATTATGTTCCGAAGCAATTACCAATGCTTTTTCTGCCTTATTCATTGCAAAATATCCTTCCACAATCTCAACTGCATTCACAAAAGAAGAGCATGCTGAAGTAATATTTATTGCTTTCGCTTTATCTATTTTATAATGGCTTTGAATTGAATGAGCTAAGCCAACTACAGTATCGAATGGAGTATATGTTGCACCAATTATTAAGTCAATATCAGAAATAGAATAAGAAAGATTTTTAATAGACCTTTCCACAGCATCAATAGCCATCGTATTAGTATTCTCCTGAGATGAAGCTCTTCTTCTTTCTTTTATCCCCGTTCTGCTTACTATCCATTCATCAGTTAAACCATTGACATCTTTAAAGTAATCATTGTTTATTATCTGTTCTGGTAAGTAATGTGAAATTAAATTTATATACATCCTTTTTATACTATTTATGTTTTTTAGTCAGTTTTATGCAAAAAAAAATTATGCGGTGAGCCCTTTAGTTAGTACTCCCATCAATCCTTCAAAGTAGGGTGAATACTTTTCATATTTGTTTTGAAGAAAGAATGGAATTTCAAGTCCTTTTAATACCATAATAAAAACATCTAACAGGACTTCCACATCTTGAATTGAAGCAAATTCATTTGCTTCAATTCCTTGTATAATAATCCCTCTGAGATTGTCTTTTTCCCATTCATCTAATTCGTTTCTTAAATCATCAATAAAATCAAAATGTTCGAAAAAATCTGCTTTGAGTGTTTCATGATAATTTGAAGCATTATTTAAAATTTCCATTCTTTTAATAAGATAGGTCTTAATTTTTTCAGATGCACTCATTTCAGTATTGTCAATAATAAGTGACAACTGGTTTTTTAAGTTGACCATTTCTTCTGATACGACCTCCTTAAATAGTTCTTCTTTACTTGCAAAATGGTAGTATAATGATCCTTTCGCTTTTCTGGCAATTTTTGCTATTTCGTCCATTGAGGTTTTGTGAAACCCAAAGCGGCTGAATAATCTATTTGCAACGGACAATAATTTTTCTCTGGTTTCTTCAATTGCCATACAATGTCGTTTTGCTCATTATGACTAAAATTGTTTTAAAGTACAAAGAAAAGTATTTTATTTTATAATGGCAAATTATTTTTGATGCATCCAGGACTCTCTGTTTCTTCACTGTTCATTTCCCCATCATCCTCTTCCTCCCGATCGGGATCCTCCTCCTCAATCTCCCAACTTGGCCGATAGGGCTCAGGACCCTTGTCTCGGTAAAACACCGCAAGCACGATGCCAACTAAAGCTCCCATAAGGTGTCCTTCCCATGAGACTTTGTAGTCGTAGGGCAGGAGTCCCCAAATAAGGCTACCGTAGAGGAACACTACAATGAGTGAGATTGCCATAAGGTTTCTAACCTTGCGTATTACTCCACTAAGAAATAGAAAGGTGGCCAGTCCATAGATGATTCCACTGGCTCCAATATGATATGCTTCCCTCCCAATAATCCATACCAAAGCGTTTCCAATTATATAGATTAAAAAGAAGATTTTGTAAGAGATTCCTCTGTAAAAGTAGAAGAGCGCAAGACACAAAATAAAAGTTGGAATGGAATTATCAAAGAGGTGTTTCCAATCTGCATGGATAAGTGGAGCTGTTAATATTCCTGTCAATCCACTGATTTTTCTCGGGTAGATACCAGCCTGTACAAAATCCAGTTCCATGGATATTTCAAAAAATTTCACCAACCAGATAAGCAGGAGAAAGAATATGGGAAATAACAGGCTATGTATAAACTTACGTTTTTCTTCCATCTGTGCAAAGATAGGAAAAGTGATTAATCCACCTTTTTATTATCTTTAAGCAAAACAATAAGCAATGACAAATATTCTGCTGATTACCCTGGTATTTCTGTCGGTATCTATCATTATTCTACTCTTACTCAAGAAGAAAGACTCTGGAAGTGAAGGTTTTATGAGTCAACTTGAAGACTCGTTAAAGAAAAGTGAGATATTACAGGAGCAGCTCTTGCTTACCATCAAGGACGAATTTCAAAGGAGCAGGGAAGAGGGCTCAAAGCAGTCTAAAGAGAACAGAGAGGAACTTGCAAAATCACTTCAGTCGTTTGAACAGCGCCTCGAGAAAGTTCGGGAGACCATTGAGCAAAAGTTAAAAGATATTCAGCTGGATAACAATAAGCGTTTGGAGGAGATGCGTCAAACTGTTGATGAAAAGTTGCAGGAAACATTGAATAAACGAATTAGTGAATCTTTTAAGCTGGTAAGTGAGAGGCTGGAACAGGTGCAGAAGGGACTTGGTGAAATGAGCGAACTGGCTAGCGGAGTTGGTGACCTTAAGAAGGTATTGCAGAATGTTAAAACCAGGGGTGTGGTTGGGGAAGTGCAGCTGGGAGCCATCCTGGATCAATTTCTTTCGCCTGAGCAATACAGTCAAAACGTAAAGATAAAATCGGGAACGACTGAGAGTGTTGAATATGCAGTTAATTTGCCGGGAAAGGATGATTCTGAAGAAGATTTACTATTGCCAATAGACTCAAAATTTCCGATTGAGGATTACCAGCGCTTGAATGATGTTTATGATAACATTGAAGACTACACAAAAGAGGAGATACAAAGGGCTGAAAATCATTTTGCAAGCATTGTGAAGAAGTCTGCCAAACAGATTAGTGATAAGTATATTTCTCCACCCAGGACAACAAATTTTGCCTTGATGTTTGTGCCGACAGAAGGTCTCTATTCTCAAATACTCAGGAGCACCGGACTGTTTGAAGGATTGCAACGCGACTATAATATCACAGTTGTTGGTCCATCTAACCTTGTGGCTTTTCTGAATAGTCTGCAGATGGGCTTCCGTACTCTTGCCGTTCAAAAGCGCTCAAGTGAAGTGTGGAGAATTCTCGGTGCAGTAAAAAATGAATTTGGTAAGTTCGAAGATGTCCTGAAAAAAGCACAACAACAACTTAATCAGGCGAGTAATAATATTGACACTCTTGTTGGAACACGAACCCGTACTATTCAGAGAAAACTCAGGGAGGTGGAGGAGTTGCCAAACTCCGGCAGTACCGAATTATTGGGTTTGGAAGAGGAGGGTGAAGAGGGTGAAGAGGGTGAAGAGTAAAAAGTGGGGTCAATTGAGCATCGAACTTTTACAAAATCAGTTAGTTGTCACATTCAGAAACATTCATTTTTTCATATCTTTTACTTAAAGATTTGCTATTAAATCAGCTAAATTCTTACGATTGGTAATTAAACCGTAAATTTTGCTTGAAAAAGTTTTGTTGTGTTGATTTTATATATATATTTGCCCGATGTTTTACAACACATGAAATTGAATAGTCTACATATCATTCTCGTACTTCTTGTTGTGGTCCTTGGGATCAAATGAGTTGAGAATGGTATAATATATAAAGAAATAGGAAAAGCCATTCTCAATTTGAGAATGGCTTTTCCACGTTTAATTACTCAATAGATGGCAACAACATACAGATCTTATACTACGACTCAGGGTCGCCGAATGGCGGGTGCGAGGAGTCTCTGGAGAGCAAATGGAATGAAAGAATCTCAGATGAGTAAACCTGTTTTTGCCATTGTAAATTCCTTTACTCAATTTGTTCCGGGACATGCACACCTGCACTCCATTGGACAGGAGGTGAAGCAGATTTTTGAAAAGGAGGGGTATTTTGCTGCTGAGTTCAATACTATTGCTATTGATGATGGGATTGCCATGGGACATGATGGTATGTTGTATTCATTGCCATCCCGTGATTTGATAGCAGACAGCATAGAATATATGGCGAATGCACACAAGGTTGATGCCTTGTTTTGTATCAGTAATTGTGACAAGATTACTCCTGGTATGCTGATGGCTGCCATGAGATTGAACATCCCAACTATTTTTGTATCAGGTGGACCGATGGAAGCAGGGGATGATGGAAGCCAAAAACTTGATCTTGTTGATTCCATGGTTATGGCAGTTGATCCGGAGGTAAGTGATGAACGTATTATGCAGGTGGAGAAGCTGGCGTGTCCGACATGTGGATCTTGTTCAGGAATGTTTACTGCAAATTCAATGAACTGTCTGAACGAAGCAATCGGTATGGCACTCCCGGGAAACGGAACAATCGTTGCTACGCATACTGAACGTAAAAATCTTTTTGAGAAGGCTGCACATCAATTGATCGAGAATACAATTGCTTTTTATGAGGAGGGAGATGATTCTGTGCTTCCCAGGAATATTGCAACACACGAATCATTTGAAAATGCCATGACCCTGGATATTGCTATGGGTGGTTCAACAAATACAGTCCTGCATCTTCTGGCTATTGCAAACGAAGCCGAAGTAGATTTCACAATGAAGGATATGGACAGGCTTTCCAGAACTACGCCTGTTCTTTGTAAGGTGGCTCCAAGTTCTTCTTATCACGTTGAGGATGTAAACCGGGCAGGTGGAATTATGGGTATTCTCGCCGAACTTAACAGGGGAGGATTGATACATGAGGATGTAAACAGGGTAGAGAGAAAATCTCTGAAAGAAATTCTGGACTGTTATGATATTATGCAGGAGAATCGTTGTAGTGAACTGGAAAATATCTATTCTGCAGCACCGGGTGGTGGGATCAATTTGAAATTGGCATCTCAAAACACCAGGTATGATGATTTGGATACAGACAGAGCAGAAGGATGTATTAGAGATATGGAGCATGCTTATAGCAATGATGGTGGTTTAGCTGTGCTGTTTGGAAATGTTGCACGTGATGGTTGTATTGTAAAAACAGCCGGAGTCTCTGAGGAAGTATTAGATTTTAAAGGTATAGCAAAGGTATTCGATTCGCAGGATGATGCTATTGAAGCTATTCTGAAGAATCATGTTGTTGCCGGAGATGTTGTGGTAATACGATATGAAGGGCCAAAAGGAGGTCCGGGTATGCAGGAAATGCTTTATCCAACTTCGTATATAAAATCAAAGAAGCTGGGAGAAAAGTGTGCCCTTATTACTGACGGTCGTTTTTCCGGTGGTACTTCAGGATTGTCTATCGGACATATTTCTCCTGAGGCAGCTAGTGGTGGTGCCATTGCACTGATAAGGGATGGGGACGAAATCGAGATCAGTATTCCTAAAAGAAGTATCAATATACTGATCGGTGAAGAGGAGATGGCTGCACGAAGAAGTGTTGAGGACAAGGCTGAAAAGGGATGGAAGCCTAACAGAGAAAGAACTGTAAGTAAAGCATTAAAAATATATGCCAGTTTGGTAACATCAGCCGATACAGGAGCTGTGAGAATAATAAAAGAATAAGTTTCATTATAAATTTTTTGATATGCAAACAAAAACGGATGCCAGGAAGGCCGGAAAGCAAGAGACTATTGAAAGGATTTCAGGAGCTGAAGCATTGATGCGTGCCCTTATAATTGAGGGTGTGGATACAATATTCGGATATATTGGAGGCGCAATTATGCCCGTATATGACGCTCTTATGAATTATGAAGATAAGGTCAGGCATGTCATGGTGAGGCATGAACAGGGTGCTATGCATGCAGCTCAGGCTTATGCTCGTATAAAGAGGAGGCCGGGTGTTGTTTTTACAACTTCAGGACCAGGTGCAACAAATACTGTTACCGGACTTGCAGATGCAATGTTGGATTCAACTCCATTGGTCGTAATTACAGGACAAGTAGGCGCTGCAATGCTTGGAACCGATGCATTTCAGGAGACTGATGTGGTGAGTGTATCCATGCCACTGACAAAATGGAATTACCAGATTACATGTGCTGACGAGATTCCTGAGGTATTGGCCAAAGCTTTTTTTTACGCAAACTCCGGACGACCCGGACCCGTTGTCATTGATATTACTAAAAATGCTCAATTTGATGAAGTGGATTTCGATTATAAGAAAATCTCCAGGGTCTCAAGCTATGTTGCAAAACCAAGGCCAGATATAGCTGATATAGACAAAGCCGCCGATTTAATCAATGCTGCAAAGAGTCCGCTTGTTCTCGTAGGACAAGGAGTTGCTATTTCCGGTGCGCAGGAGGAGTTTAAAACATTTGTTGAGAAAGCCGGACTACCTGTTGCCAGTACATTACTTGGATTATCGGCCTTCCCATCTAATCATGCCCTTTTTACAGGAATGTTGGGAATGCACGGAAACTACGCCCCAAACATCAATACAAATAAATGTGATGTGTTAATTGCTATTGGAATGAGGTTTGACGATCGGGTGACCGGAAACCTTGAAACATATGCTAAACAAGCGAAAATCATCCATATTGAGATCGATCCTTCTGAGGTTGACAAAAATGTTAAAACGGATGTAGCTATTGTATCAGATGCAAAGCAGGCATTGGAATTGCTGACTCCTAAAGTGAAAAATAATTCTCATGAGGATTGGCTAAAGTCATTTGCTAAGCTACATGAAGTAGAATATGAAAAAGTAATCAGGAAAGATATACACCCTACCAAAGGAATGATGCATATGGGTGAAGTGATCAATCGTGTCTCGGAAAAGACAAAAGGTGAAGCTCTTATTGTAACTGATGTAGGTCAGCATCAAATGGCTTCTGCGAGATATTATCAATTTAACAAAAAGGACTCCCTGATTACATCGGGTGGATTGGGTACTATGGGTTTTGGTATTCCGGCTGGTATGGGAGCTGCTATTGCGAAGCCTGACAGACCTATTTTTGTATTTGTTGGGGATGGAGGTTTCCAAATGACTGTGCAAGAGTTGGGGACCTTAGCTCAGTATCATCTTCCTGTGAAGATAATTCTGTTGAATAATAATTACCTGGGAATGGTTCGTCAGTGGCAGGAGCTCTTTTTCGATGGAAGATATGCATCCACAGAACTTGTAAATCCGGATTTCCTTAAGATTGCAGAAGGATTTGGAGTACCTGGTAAGCAGATTTCAGACAGGGAAGCGCTGGATTCAACATTGGATGAACTACTGAATGTAGAAGGTCCTTTCCTCCTGGAAGTGAAAGTTCAAAAAATGGGTAATATTTTCCCAATGATTCCGGCCGGAGCCACAGTTTCAGATATGAGATTAGAATAGAAAATTGTTGTTAAATGAACAAATAGCATTCAAAGCAAATTTTTAACATCAAAAAAAAGAACCAATGAAGAAAGAATATACATTAACCATTTTTACAGAGAATAAAATTGGTCTGTTGCATCGGATTACAGTGATCTTTACCAGAAGGAAATTGAATATTGAAAGTCTGAATACCTCTGAGTCTGAGATACGCGGGATCTATAGATTTACCATTGTAGTGACTGTTACAGAATCCATGGTTCAGACCCTTGTTAAGCAAATAGAGAAGCAGATAGGGATCCTAAAGGCTTTTTATCATACACTTGAAGAGATCGTATACCAGGAGATTGCGCTGTATAAAGTGCCCACGCATGCCTTTGCTGACGGAAATGAGGTGGAAAAACTTATTAGAAATCACAATGCCCGAATTTTGCGGATTGAGCCTGAGTATATTATTGTTGAGAAGACAGGGCATAAAGAAGAGACACAGCAGCTTTTCAGGGATCTGGAGCAATTTGGTATCCTGCAATTTGCACGATCAGGTCGGATTGCACTTACCAAACAGATCAAAGAAATTACTGCATATTTGAAGGAATTGGAAATGCAGCAAGACGAGACTTAAGCATAAATATTAACGTATAATTTAAATTATAAAAATGGCAGTTATTAATTTTGGCGGCGTTGAAGAAAATGTCGTAATAAGGGAAGAATTCCCGCTGAAAAAGGCACAGGAAGTGCTTAAAGATGAAGTAATCGCAATTATCGGTTATGGTGTGCAGGGACCTGCACAGGCTTTGAACTTAAGAGACAATGGGATATCTGTAATTATTGGGCAGGCTCCAGAATTTAAGGAGGACTGGGATAAGGCTATTAAGGATGGTTTTGTACCTGGCGAGACCCTTTTTCCAATTGAAGAGGCAGCTGAAAAAGGCACTGTAATCCAATTTCTCGTTTCGGATGCAGCCCAGCGTGCAGTATGGCCAATCCTTAAACCTTGTCTGAAAGAGGGCGATGCACTCTATTTTTCTCATGGTTTCTCAATAACTTATAAGGAGCAGACAGGTGTAATTCCTCCTGCAAACGTCGATGTGATTCTGGTTGCACCAAAAGGATCAGGAACAAGTGTCAGACGAAATTTCCTTGCCGGTACAGGAATCAATTCCAGTTATGCTGTGTTTCAGGATTATACAGGCAAGGCAGAGGAGCGGACGCTTGCATTGGGAATTGGAATAGGTTCAGGTTATTTGTTTCAAACTACCTTTGAGAGTGAAGTATATAGCGATTTGACAGGGGAGCGTGGTGTGCTGATGGGAGCATTGGCAGGAATTATGGAGGCTCAGTACGATGTACTCCGTGAAAATGGTCACTCTCCCTCGGAAGCTTTTAATGAGACTGTTGAGGAGCTGACGCAAAGCCTGATTCGTCTTGTGGATGAGAACGGGATGGACTGGATGTATGCAAATTGCAGTGCCACTGCGCAGAGAGGTGCGCTTGACTGGAAGCCTAAATTCAAGGAAGCTACTTTGCCGGTTTTTAAGGAACTGTATGACCGGGTGAAAAGTGGAGAAGAGACAAAAGTTGTACTTGAAAAGACAGGTGGATTAGATTACAAGAAGCATCTGACTGCAGAACTTAAGGAGTTGAGGGAGTCTGAAATGTGGCAAACCGGGGAAGTTGTAAGAAATTTGCGTCCAAAGGATAACTAATTGGTTCTTGTAAGTACTTAAAGAACAATCATATAATTACCCCGATCTTTAACAAAAGGTCGGGGTAATTTTTTTATTCAAATTCCTCATTTTCTTGTTAATGTATGTGACTTCTGCTTTGAAATTGAAAAATATTCTTACTACCTTTGTTCCCTTGGGCAAGTCTTATACGACCAGCTCCTGTTGAAATCCCCCAGGATCGGAAGGTAGCAAGGGTAGACGGTTGTAGCGGTGCGATATAAGTAGCTTGCCCATTTTTCTTTTCTGCTTGATAAATTCCTAATTACTTCGCTAAGCTTGTCTTCAAAATGGGCGTTTACAAGAGTAAACTTACATTTCTCATCCTGCACTTATCTTGTACTTGAAAATTTATCTTCGCGAAAATGGAGATTTTTTGTATTAATGAAAATGCAGGGCACTTATTTTTCTGCTTGATAAATTCCCAATTACTTCGCTAAGCTTGTCTTGTTTCTGGTATGTGTGTACCCGGCAGTATACTGTGAATTAGGTCTGTTGTGTATTTTCCCCAGGGACCCTTCTTCACACTTATTCTTAATTTCTTCAACAAAATACAGATTGTTTTGCAACAGTGTTCTTGTTATCATACTTTTTCCTTAAATTCAACACCTGATTGAATTGGACGAGAACTAAAATATTTTAATACTTATTGAAATGCAAGATCAAGAAAAAACAAAAGTATTTATTCCGGCACTGATTTATGGTGCTATGTTAGGAGTTGCTATTATCGTTATTGGCTTGATATTTTACTTTTTAGATCTGACTTTTAAACCAATCGCCGGTATTATAGGACCAATTGTATCTATTGCTGTAATTGTTTATTCATTGCATGCCTATAAAAATGAGTATGGTAAAGGTTTTGCCAGCTATGGAAGATTGGTGGGGATGAGTGTGCTTATTCCTTTCTTTGCAAATTTTCTGGTCGTTGGATTCTCCACTGTACGCTACTCTATCGACGACAACTATTTTGTTGAGATTAAATATCAGGAGATGGAGAAGGCAAAAGAATTCACAGATAAGATACTTTCCTGGTTTGAGGATAGTCCTGCCTATGAAGAAATGGAGAAGAGCATAGAAGAGCAAATGGAGAAGTCTCAAGAAAAAATAGAGAGCGTCAAAGCATTTTCTCAAGCCAGAAAGGGTGCGAGTGCAAGGGTGTTCGGTGGCTTGATAGTAGGGTTAATTGCAGCTATATTTCTAAGGAAGGTTCCCGAGGAACTGTCCTAAATTTTGATAATTATTGATTGTATGGATATATCATTGGTAATACCACTGCTTAATGAAGTTGAATCACTTCAGGAGCTATCAGACTGGATTGATAAAGTGATGTCAGAAAACAAACTTTCCTATGAACTGATTCTGATTGATGATGGAAGTAGTGATGGATCATGGCAGAAGATTCTTGAGTTGAAAAAAACAAATTCCTCTATTAAAGGGGTGAAGTTTCGAAGGAATTATGGCAAGTCAGCTGCACTTCATGTTGGATTTCAGATGGCTGTAGGAGACGTAGTTGTAACCATGGATGCCGATCTTCAGGATAATCCGGAGGAGGTTCCTGAAATGAGAAGGATGATCATTGAAGATGGACTTGACCTGGTGTCAGGATGGAAAAAGAAACGCTACGATCCTTTTCTCTCAAAAAATCTTCCCAGCAAACTGTTTAATTGGGCTGCAAGAAGATTAAGTGGCATAAAGCTTCACGATTTTAATTGTGGCCTAAAAGCCTATCGACTCTCTGTTGTAAAAGGAATTGAAGTATTTGGAGAAATGCACAGATACATTCCTGTACTGGCCAAAGGTAGTGGATTTACTAAAATAGGAGAGAAGGTGGTTCAGCACCAGGAACGAAAATATGGTGTTACCAAGTTTGGAATAGAGCGTTTTATTAATGGTTTTCTGGATTTGTTTACTGTAACTTTTGTTACCCGATTCGGGAAAAGACCAATGCATATTTTTGGTACACTTGGTAGCCTGGTGTTTTTTCTGGGTTTCCTCTCTTTGCTATTTATTGGGATACAAAAGTGGTTTTTCCTTCGACATGATATGCATGGAAGTCTTGTTGCTGACAATGTATTGTTCTATATCGCTCTTGCTTGTATGGTTATTGGATCACAGCTTTTTATTGGAGGATTTCTCGGAGAACTTGTATCCCGTAGTTCAGCCGACAGGAATAAGTATCAGATAGAAGAGGAGTTTTAGCCCTCACCGAAGGTAATAATGCAGGCTAGTGTCATGTCAAAATGATATTGTCGGATAAAGTCTTTTAAGCTTTATACGAGCATCATCGGTTTTAAATTGCCAATTTATCTTGGCCTTCATATTATTTCTGTCTTTCTCCCAAGCCCTAACCT
>JAUUZQ010000130.1 GCA_030589895.1 Bacteroidales bacterium | reverse complement strand
TTTGGGATTTTCTGACAGCAGTATTGTCAACTTCCAAAATATCCATTGGCTCCTCTTTCTCCAGCTTATATTTGTTCACTCCAACTATCGTATCTTTTCCACTATCGATTCTTGCTTGTTTTCTTGCAGCTGCCTCCTCAATTCGCATTTTAGGCAAACCGGTATCGATGGCTTTCGTCATTCCTCCCAAGTCCTCAATCTCCTGTATATGCTCCCATGCTCTGTCTGCAATCTCCCGGGTAAGTGTTTCCACATAATAGGATCCAGCCCATGGATCCAGCGACCTGCATATATTTGTCTCTTCTTGTAAATATAGTTGGGTATTTCGGGCAATTCTTGCAGAGAAGTCAGTGGGTAATGCGATGGCTTCATCAAGTGCATTGGTATGCAAAGATTGTGTGTGACCCAGCGTGGCAGCCATAGCTTCAATACAAGTTCTGGAGATATTATTGTAAGGATCCTGTTCTGTAAGACTCCATCCCGAAGTCTGAGAATGGGTTCTCAAAGCCATGGATTTAGGGTTCTTCGGATTAAATTCTATCAAAATTTTTGCCCATAACATACGTGCTGCACGCATTTTGGCTATTTCCATGAAATGATTCATTCCAATGGCCCAGAAGAATGAGATGCGTGGTGCAAATGAATCAATATCTATACCTGCATTTATTCCGGCGCGGAGATATTCCAATCCATCTGCCAGGGTATAGGCCAACTCAATATCAGCTGTAGCTCCTGCTTCCTGCATATGATATCCAGATACACTAATGCTGTTAAAACGAGGCATTTTTTCAGATGTAAACTCAAAGATATCTGCGATGATCTTCATCGACATCTTAGGAGGATAGATGTAAGTATTTCTCACCATGAACTCTTTCAGGATGTCATTCTGAATGGTCCCGGTTAACTCTTCCAGTTTTACTCCCTGCTCCAGACCTGCGACAATATAAAATGCCAGGATAGGCAATACCGCTCCGTTCATTGTCATTGAAACCGACATTTCACTCAGTGGAATCTGATCAAATAGAATCTCCATATCCAGTATTGAGTCAACTGCTACTCCGGCTTTCCCAACATCTCCAACAACACGCTCATGATCTGAATCGTAGCCTCTGTGCGTCGCCAGGTCGAAGGCAATGGATAAACCTTTCTGTCCTGCAGCCAGGTTTCTGCGATAGAAGGCATTTGACTCTTCGGCTGTAGAGAAACCAGCATACTGACGAATGGTCCAGGGTCGCATAGCGTACATGGCAGAGTAGGGGCCACGAAGGTAGGGGGGAAGTCCGGCAGCATAATTCAGGTGCTCCAGGCCTTCAAGATCCTTCGAGGTATATACAGACTTAATATTTATATGTTCGGGAGTTTCCCAGTTTGGCTTTGATTCAGAACTTGTCTCCTTTTTTGAAGGTTCAATGTTTCTGAAGTCTATATTGGTGAAATTAGGTTTCATGTGTCTAATAATTGAATTTACATGCTCGTTTCATATTGTTTATTATTACCATCAGGTAATACTTAGTTTTATTCTGAATCGATTCCAAGAGTTTTGTTGAAACGTTTTAGTTCCTCAAGCAAATTACTCTTGATATGAATAAAATGTTTTAGTCCGGCTTTTCTTAAATCATCTATACTATCTTTCGGATAACCGGCTATTACAATTTCCGATTCATTTTTTAATGCTTCAAATACTTTTGATCCAATTTCCGCATAGTCAATATCTGAACTACAGAGTACAACAATATCTGCTGCAGTTTCTCTGGCTGCTTTAATTCCCTCTTCAATGGTCGCAAATCCGGATGAATCAATAATTTCATAAGCGGCACAGGCGAAAAAATTTCCCGCAAACATGGCACGGGCAGTCATCCAGACAGGAGGTCCATATTTGAGTAAAAATACCTTCGGTCTTTTTTTACTTTTTTCAGTTTGCATACGGAGTGCTTCAAAATCTTCTGCAATACGAAATTGTCCAATTGGAGTATATGTTCCTTTGCCTGTTCCCGGCTTCACTGGCTGAGGAGTATTCTGTTCCAACACCATTTCATTGAAATTGGGAAACTGGTTTACTCCCAGGATACTCTCTTTTCGTGAAGATGCACGGACTTTCTTTTCAGAGAGCGATTGGTTTATTTGCTTCTGAATATTTCCGCTTTTAAAAGCGTTTATATACCCGCCTTCTTCTTCAATTTTCTGAAATAGTTTCCATGCTTGTTCTGCAATGTTATCTGTCAGGGTTTCAATATAGTAGGATCCGGCAGCAGGATCTGCAACCTTATCAAAATAAGCCTCCTCCTTCAGAATGACCTGGATGTTTCGGGCGACTCTCCCTGAAAAATTATTTTCCTCCTTAAAAGATTTGTCATATGGAAGGACAGATATGGAGTTGCTTCCCCCGAGACTTGCCGACATGGTTTCGGTAGTGGTTCTCAGCACATTTACGAAGGGATCATAGATTGAGAGGTTCCAGCTTGCAGAGCGGGAATGGATGTGCATCTCTATCTTCTCCTCTTTGATACCCCACGCTTTGCAAATTATGGACCAGAGCCAGCGGGCGGCCCTGAGCTTAGCAATTTCCATGAAATAATTTGGTCCGGTTGCCATGGAGAACAACATAGATTTCATTATGTTTTCAGGACTCAATCCCTTGGATGTTAGCCTATCCAGATATTCATTGGCAACAGAAAGTCCGAAGGCCAGTTCCTGCACAATTGTTGATCCGCCATCTTGAAAAATATGTGTGTTTATTCCAACAATTTTAAACTGCGGAGATATTTTATTGGACTTGGAAAAGAGCCCGGTAATTGTGGTGAATGCCTCTTCATCCAGTTCTCCTTCAAGGGAGAGTATACCAATTGGATTGACTCCGAGAGAACCTTTTAATCTGGAAGTATCTACACCACTGGCATTGATATATTCAATCAGCAGATCATAGAATAGAAATGGATCAGGTATTCCTGTAAAATGAATTTCAATGATATCAATCTGAATGTTCACTAGTAGCTTCTGAAGAAAATCACTTGTAATGGGGGTTTCTTCTGAAAAAATAAGTCCGATTGCATTGGATCCTCTGATAAGCGCTTCCAGGATGTTGCGATTTGCCTCTTCAGGTTTATCCTTTATATTGAAATCTTGCCGGATACTCCAATCATTCCCTTCTTTTTCTTTTCCCCTGATATAGGGAAAGTCCCCAGGATCAGAGCCTACACTATTCATGTTTTCAATATCTTCCTTTCTGTAGTAGGGATTTACATCAAAACCTTCATCCGTTCTCCAGACCAGTTTCTTATTAAAGTCAGCTCCTTTCAAATCGCTGTTTACCTTGTCCTTCCACTCTTTTGAGCTAATATTTGGGAATTCATCGAATAAATTCGATTTTATATCTTTCGTATTCATAAAAGTTGATTTTGCAAGCTGTAAAATTACTATTTATTTATAGAATGAGATTATGATCTTGGGCATATCTATCGGATTTGTTTTCCTTCAGGGATAGATATTTTCTTAATCAACAATATTTTCATACTTTTAATGCGATTCAATATATTCAATTGCAGATGGATATGTAAATTACTAATACCATTTTCCGATGAAAAAAATCATTTTTCTTTTCCTCTTAAGTATTATTGTGAGTATCGCATCCGCACAAACAGTCGAAAATATTCAGGTTGAGCAGGATGGTGAAAAGTTGAATATCAATTATCGAATAGGAGGTTCGACTTCAGAGCAGCTGTATTTTGTGACTCTTACATGTTCAATAGATGGCGGACCCGTTTTTGAACCTAAAAGTGTTATTGGTGATGTAGGTTCGAATATAAGGGGGGGGAAGAGTTTTAATACTGTTGTCTGGAGTGTATTTAAAGATGTTGATGAGATTGGTAGTGTAGAGTTTTTTGTTAAAGTTGACTTGGTCAGTGGCGAAGTCAAGACTCAGACTTTGAATGAGGTTCCAGTTGATAAACACTCAATAACAAAATCTAAAAAAATTGACAGGAAAATATTTGTTGGATATGGTGGTAGCTTTGGAATTGGATATTGGGAAAAAAATCGTCTACTAGGAATACGTGCAGGAACTTTAGGTAATTGGGGTGGATATGGGAGTATAAGATATGGTTATGATTATGAGTATTTAGTAGCTGGTGCATCAATAACCGGAGGGGTGACAAAACACATATTTTCTAAGGATAAACTCAGACTGTATGCCTATGGCGGATTAGGGCTAGGTGAATTGTTATACAATTTTGAGGCAGAAGCTGGATTAATTGGAGTTATTGGCAATAGAGTGAATTTAAATATTGGTTTTGCAGTTCCTACTTGGTATGCAGATTTTACATTTGGTGTTGGGATTGTATTTTAAAAACGTATCATGAAAACGTTACTATCATTCTTTTTGGTTTTACTACTTTCCGGATCTATTTATATAGAAGGTCAATCCAATAAAAAAAGCAGTGGTGTTGTTGAAGTGAAGATGTCGAAAAAAAAGACTGAAAAGCCTTTAGAAAGGAATGTTTCATCGACCACGTTTCAGATGACAAAACCGGTGAGCAAAGTGCCGCAGCAGAATGTCGCCAGCACTTCAAGTAAATCAGGAGCAGATAAGATTGCATGGCAATCTCCTTCTTTAAACAGTATCAATACTTCACAAAGTCAATATGAAGTTAAAGCCATCATTACTTCAAAGGAGGACCTAAGGGTTGTGAATATTTTTTTGAATGGCACTTTTCATAAAAACATTATAGTTGGAAGATCCTCAAAGAGAGAAGTTTCTGTTGAGGAGCCTTTTGATCTTGTTCTCGGGAACAATACAATTAACCTGGAGGCTATTACTATTTCGGGTTCAAAAATTGTAGATAAGGTTCGAATTAATTATGATCTCTCAAGTGCCAGGTATTATGCCTTAATTATTGCAGTGGAAGATTATGATGATCCAAGCATTACAGATTTGTCTGAACCGATAAATGATGCAAATAGATTTTACAAAATTATCAGTTCCAGATATACTTTTAATGAGGAGGATATTACCTATCTGAAGAACCCTACAAAATCAGATATAATTGGAACACTGCATAAAATGCGGGGTATTGTGAAAGAGGAGGATAATCTTCTTATTTATTATGCAGGACATGGCTATTGGGATGAGGAAATGATGACGGGATACTGGCTGCCGAGCGATGCAAGAAGGGATAATCCGGTGAACTGGCTTCCCAATACCGACCTTACAAATTACTTGAATGTATTAAAGACTAAACACACACTACTTGTCGCAGATGCCTGTTTCAGTGGAGGGATTTTCAAGACGCGCAAGGCGTTTAATAATGCATGGTCTATTGAAAAACTTTACAAACTTCCCAGTCGAAAAGCAATCACAAGTGGTACCTTAAAAGAAGTTCCTGATAAGAGTGTCTTTATAGAATATCTGATCAAACGGCTGAATGAGAACAAGATTGAATATCTTTCTTCCGAACAATTATTCTCAAGCATGAGAACAGCCGTCATGAACAACAGTCCGAATGTTCCGCAGTACGGAACTATTCAGAATGTTGGAGATGAGGGTGGGGATTTTGTGTTTATTTTGAGGGATTAGACTCATTTTCTTTACTACCCAATCATCTTTCCGGGATCAACCCACTCATCAAATTCGGCATCAGTGAGATATGCAAGAGAAAGTGCTGCCTCTTTCAGCGTACTGCCTTCTTTATGTGCTTTCTTAGCAATTTCAGCTGCTTTCTCGTAGCCAATATGTGTGTTCAGTGCTGTTACGAGCATCAGTGAATTATCAAGGTTCTGTTTGATTCTGTCATGATTGGGCTCAATCCCCACAACACAGTTTTCATTGAATGATGTACATGCTTCTCCAAGCAGCTGAGCTGATTGAAGGTAGTTGTGGATCATCACAGGCTTAAAGACATTTAATTCAAAATGACCATTGGAACCTCCTATATTGATGGTTACGTCATTTCCGAGTACCTGGGCACACACCTGCGTCAGTGCTTCGGCCTGGGTTGGATTCACTTTTCCCGGCATGATTGATGATCCGGGTTCATTTGCCGGAATGGATATTTCTCCAATACCACAACGTGGACCTGAAGCAAGTAACCTGATATCATTTCCAATTTTCATGAGGCTTACCGCCAGCGTTTTTAATGCTCCATGCGATTCCACAATTGCATCATGTGCAGCCAGTCCTTCAAATTTATTGGATCCCGTAACAAATGAGAGTTCTGTATATTTTGCAATGTAACTGGCTACTACACGATCATAGTCTTCCGGAGTATTGATTCCTGTTCCAACTGCAGTTCCTCCAAGGGCCAACTCGGAGAGATGATCGAATGAGAAAACCAGTGATTTTAATCCATGCTCCAATTGTGATACATATCCTGAAAATTCTTGTCCAAGTGTGAGTGGAGTAGCATCCATCCAGTGTGTGCGACCAATTTTTACTACATCCATATTCTCTTCTGACTTCTGTTTCAGTGTATCTCTCAGGTCTTTAATTCCAGGGATGGTAGTGTCCATCAGCATTTTAAAGGCTGCAATATGCATAGCAGTCGGGAAGGTGTCATTTGATGATTGAGATTTATTTACATCGTCATTGGGATGGATCAATCTGCTTCCTTCACCTAGTTTATTACCAAGCAATACATGAGCACGGTTAGAAACCACTTCGTTCACGTTCATATTTGACTGTGTTCCGGAACCTGTCTGATAAACGACCAATGGAAACTGGTCGTCAAGTTTACCTTCAATAATCTCATCGCAGACTTGCATAATTATATCGGCTTTTTCCTTTGGCAAAACCCCAAGATCAAGGTTTGTTGCAGCAGCTGCTTTTTTCAGGTAGCCAAATGCCTTGATAATTTCTACCGGCATTTTTACGTTCCCAATTTTGAAATTCATCAGCGATCGCTGGGTTTGAGCTCCCCAATACTTGTCGGCAGGCACCTGCACCTCACCCATAGTGTCTTTTTCTATTCTATAGTCCATTTGGATAAATTTTAGGAAATAAAAGTAGTGAAAAGATGTGGAGATAAGATAGGGAAAAGGATGTTATTAAAGTGAATCACCTCACACTTCTATTCCACCAACATCATCATGAGTGTGATATATGCCATACTGTTAGCACCATATTCCACACCAACACCACATTGTGAATAGTTTAAAAGTATCATACTATCAATCTCGGGAACATCAGTCCATGCTTTAACAATATCTGCTGCTGAACTTGAACTTATTGTACTCTGAACAACGCTAAGATCATTTATGCCACCAATTTTGTCATGAATTATATCCCAGTGAGGCTGGAGGCCTGATGTGCTAACATCCTGGGTGCCAAAAGCCATGGTTGCGCTATAAAGCTGGGCTTCCTTTACCATTATAAATTGATGCACGAAATTACCGCTAACACCATTGGCAATACGGTGGGCTTCAACTGCATTAAATATTTGCGATTCAACCATTTTTATCTGAGTAAATGGTTCATCCTCTCCACAAGATGTTGACGAAAGGATGAGGAAAGCTATTATTGTAGTTAATGTAATCAATGTACGTTTCATGGGTATGTGTTTTTGTATTTTCTTAATCTTGTGCATTGGTATCCGAACCCAAAGGTTTATTCCGAGAATTAACACTATCTACTAGTACGATTTTTTACTCAAAAGGTTGTATCAGCGGCTCAATGTAAGCAACAGGATCTCCAATGGCAGCCCTGTATTTGCATTCAATGATGGGACGTCGAATTAATTTCGGATTCTCCAAAAGAATTTTTATCCATTCATCTTCAGTAAAATTTTGTCCTTTCAATTCCTTTTTATACAGTTCTTCCTGTATCCTGACAAGCTCTTTAGCTGGGATGTTTAACTTCATAATTATTCTGCGGAGATCTTCCTCTGATAATGGATCTGTCAGATAGAGTTTTATCGTCTTTTCAATTCCTTTTTCTTCAAGGAATGCCAAGCCTGCACGGGATTTTTTGCATCGGGGGTTGTGGTAGATTGTTAACATGTTTGTTAAGTGAAAAGTAAAAAGGTAAAAGTAAAAAAATCAGAGTTTTGAGAGAAATTCGTAAGCTGATAAATATATGTAATGTTGAAGACTATTGTCTTTGCAAGATAGGTAGAAATAATAGACCAATGTAACAAGCAACTTAAATTAATGTGATGGTTTTATGCATTTACAGATTTATGTTTGGGGTAATTGGTGATTACAATACTAAAGATTAATAGAAAACCTGTAACTGTTGTAAAAGCAACACCGATCCCGGCCCAGTCCGCAATAATACCAAAAGCAAGAGCAAGAATTGCAGTAATAATTGTTCTTAATGACGATTGTGCTGAAAGTACAGATGTTAATGTTTCAGTTGGAACATTATCAGCAATAAGTCCGGTTAAGATAGGTTTTCTGATATTTTCAATGAAGTAAATTCCAATGAAAGCAATCATTGAAAATATCCATAATCCATTGATATAAAACAGACCACATAATATTCCGGAAATAAATCCGAAAAGCAGGGTAAGATATGAGATTTTCTTTTTGTTCTTTGCGTCTACTTTTGATGAAAGCCTTGATGCAACTGAAGTGATCAGATAAATGAAGAAGTATATTACCCCAATTATTAGTCCACTTTTCTTTTCGGCTTCTATGTCTGCCATCAGCGGAATGAGAAGTGCCACATTGATCAGTAAAGGCTGAATATAATCTTTAACAGCCCTTAGATAAGCAGTATGAATGGCAGAAGTATGAATGATTTTTAAAATATGTACTTGTTTTACGGTTTTAGTAAAAGATTTAAAGGTTGGAATGATTCCGGTGCTGATATTTGAATTTTTCTGTGTTGAAATACGGTTCAGTTCTTTTGGATATGATAAGATTAAAATGAGATTTAGCAGGTAGGGAATAATGGAATAAAGAAAGATATTTTGATACGATCCGCTTTTAAAAACTATTATTCCGGCAACCAGGGCAGAAAGTGCAGAACCTC
>JAUUZQ010000167.1 GCA_030589895.1 Bacteroidales bacterium | reverse complement strand
TTTTTTTGTTTGCTTATAAAATCTCTGAGCATGCTTCCTTCATACTGAAATGCCTTGTTCGAATGATTGTCATTTTTACCTTTTGTGCGATCCGGACCTACTATAGGAGTCGGGCTAATCACTATTTTATAGCTGGCGTCCGATGCAAGAACTGTGGACTTAAACCAATCAATTTGTTCCTTTCCCCATATTGTTTTATCCGGACCATCTTCCATTGTATTTGGACTCCTGTAATCGCGTCCTTCCATAAGCCATATCTGAAGGTCTTTTCCCCATCTGATTGTCCTGTAGGTTTTTTCTTCCATTGGAACCTCATTAAGGAATATTTCCGTGCCCTGATCGTAGGTAAACTCTCCCATAAACCTGGTTTCCATTCCGGGATAGGCATCATTCATCCAGGTATCGTGATCGTCCTTTATAAAATAGGATGGAACCTTTGCATGAAAATTAATATTGTTCTCATAACTATACATCCTGTCCCAGTGCCACCGTGCAAGATCAGCTGTTTTACCCATGCGATCATAATATACTATATCCCCGGTATGAATAAAAAAATCAGGATTAAGATCCAGCGCACTCATATAGAATTTATATCCATTGTCACTGTCGACGTCGTTGTATGATGTACCCGTAGTAACTATGAAGCTAAGTGATGCTTCGACGCTCTCCAAAGGTGCTGTTCTGAATTCACCATTTATAGTGGCACTGATCTTTCTCTTACCAATTGGTGCAGTTTCCAATTGCAATTCATATAACTCCCCTGCTGTAAGTTCATCCATTTGAAACTGGTAAGTAAAAGCCTTATGTGAATCTACTTCCTCCCAGCTTGTTCTTTCCCATTTTTTTAAGCCCGATATCCTGTAATTTAATCTCACTCTACCTTCGCTGCCTGGAACAGCCCCTTCAATATTATTAAGATTGTATCCATCAGGAAAAGTGACCACAGGTTCCAGATCAGGCCTTCTCTTTTTTATCTCGGTAAGTTCGGAGGTCTCAGGATCGATATACTGGATGACAGGCATTGGAGCACTGCTATCAACCCTTACTGAATTTTCGGTTAAACGCACCCAAATAATCGCTGAAGATTGAGTGACTTCTCCAATCTTTATTCCGGTTGCAAAATAAGGTCCATCCGATTCCCGGGTTTCACACGCATATAATGCGGAGAAAATTATAAATACAATAAGTAGTCTTTTCATTTGCAATTATTTAATAAGTCTTCAATTTATTACTATTCTGTTAAATACAATAATTTATCGCTTCACCAGAATAATGGTAATTTGAAATCAAAATAATTCAAACGCCGGAGGGCCACTGGTCAATGAGCTTTTTTTTTTACAAATTTCTTCGATACTTCCCTCCTACATCAAACAGAGCTTGGGTTATTTGTCCAAGGGAGCAATACTTTACAGCTTCCATCATCTCTTCAAATACATTTCTGTTTTCCAGGGCTGCTTCTTTTAATCGCTTGATGTACTCAGGTGCTTTGTCTTTATTTACTTCATGGAAATTATTGAGTGCGTCCAGCTGGTTGTGCTTTTCATCTTCGGTACTTCTGATAACTTCTCCTGGCAGAACGGTTGGTGAACCTTCAGGAGATAAAAATGTGTTGACTCCCATTATGGGTAACTCCCCTGAGTTCTTCATAGTTTCGTATTGCAGAGACTCTTCCTGAATCTTGCTGCGCTGGTAGTTTGTTTCCATAGCTCCAAATACACCACCTCGCTCCGATATTCGATCAAATTCCGACAATACAGCTTCTTCAACCAGTTCAGTTAACTGATCAATGATAAACGATCCCTGGAGCGGATTTTGGTTGTCAGTCATTCCTAACTCATGGTTTATGATCATCTGTATGGCCATAGCCTGACGAACTGAATCTTCGGTTGGAGTAGTGATTGCCTCATCATAGGCATTGGTATGCAGGGAATTGCAATTATCGTATATAGCATACAATGCCTGCAATGTAGTACGGATATCGTTAAACTCAATTTCCTGAGCGTGCAAGGACCTGCCTGAAGTCTGAATATGGTATTTCAATTTTTGGGCTGATATATTTGCACCATATTTATATTTCATGGCTTTTGCCCATATGATACGCGCTACCCTCCCTATTACAGCAAATTCAGGATCAATACCGTTGGAGAAGAAGAAAGAAAGATTTGGAGCAAAATCATTAATTTTCATTCCCCGGGAAAGATAATATTCCACATAGGAAAAGCCATTTGCCATTGTAAAGGCCAGTTGCGTTATTGGATTTGCACCTGCCTCAGCAATATGATAGCCTGAAATGGAGACGGAATAAAATTTTTGAATGTCATTTTCAATAAAATATGACTGGACATCTCCCATCAATTTCAAAGCAAAATCAATACTATAGATACAAGTGTTTTGTGCCTGGTCCTCTTTCAGAATATCTGCCTGTACTGTCCCCCGGACAGATGATACTGTTTCTCTTTTTATTCTCTCATAAATCTCCACTGGTAATATCTCGTCACCATGGATTCCCAATAATGTTAAGCCAAGTCCATTGTTCGAATGCGGTAATTCCCCTTTGTAAACCGGCTGCTGAAAGTTTTTCTCAAGAAACTTTCTGCTTATAACTTCGTTAAGGCTATCTGTTAAATCATTTTCCAGGATATACTTTTCGCACGCCTGGTCTATAGCTGTATTTAGAAACATGGCCATTAGTACTGAAGCCGGACCATTAATTGTCATGCTTACCGAGGTAAGCGGGTGACACAAGTCGAAGCCGGAATATAGTTTTTTAGAGTCATCAAGAGTCGCAACGGAAACACCGGAATTACCAACCTTCCCAAATATATCAGGACGAAGGGCCGGATTTTCGCCGTAGAGGGTCACTGAATCGTATGCTGTGGATAGCCTTTTGGCCTTCTGATCTGCTGCGAGATAATGAAACCTCAAATTCGTTCGCTCCGGACTTCCTTCACCGGCAAACATACGTGTTGGATCTTCATATTCTCTTTTAAATTGGAAAACTCCTGCTGCATAAGGAAAATACCCGGGGAAGTTCTCTTTTAGCAACCAATGTAAAATATCTCCCTGGTTTCTGTATTTCGGCAGGGCGATTTTTGGAATGCGGGTATGAGATTGGGTTTCAGAATATGTTTTAACCCGTATTTTCTTACCCCTTACCTCAAAGGAAAACTCATCTTCTTTATACCTGGCACTATTTTCTTTCCAGAATTCAAGCAGGGATAGATTCTCCGGTTTTAGTTTTTTATTCCAGTCAGCAAGTGCAAGTTCAAGTGCATCTGTATTTGCACCTGTACTTTCAAGAAGTTCAATTGAATCTCTTAAAGCTTGTATTTTTCCGGCAATTTCGGATTGATGATCTGCTAATTCATTGTATAAGCGTACCGTTTCACTAATTTCTGACAGATATCTTACCCGACCGGCCGGAATCATCTCGTTCTTATGTGCCGCAAAAAACTCTGTTGTTGTCTCCTGCAGCGCATCCGGGAACTTCTCAATCACCAATGATTTCAGCACACTATAAAAACTATTTACTCCAGGATCAAAAAATTGAGAAGCATGTGTTAAAAATACAGGCATTTCATTGGGGTCTGTATGCCACAGTCCTTTATTTCTCTGGTACTGTTTGCTAACATCACGCAAGGCATCCTCGGCTCCTTTCTTATCTGATTTATTTATTGCTACTATATCAGCAAAATCCAGCATATCAATTTTCTCCAGCTGCGTAGGAGCGCCAAATTCAGGAGTCATTACATACACGGCAAGGTCACAATGATCCACAATTTGCGTGTCGGACTGACCAATACCGGAGGTTTCCAGCATGATAATATCAAAGCCTGCTGCTTTTAAAACCCTGATCGAATCGTCTATATGTTTTGATACAGAAAGATTTGCTTCGCGAGTTGCCATGCTGCGCATATATACCCTATCAGTGTCTATTGAGTTCATCCTGATGCGGTCACCTAACAATGCACCCCCTGATTTTCGCTTACTGGGATCTACGCTGACAATACCAATTTTTAACGCTGGTATGTCCATTAAAAATCTTCTGACAAGCTCATCCACAAGTGATGATTTACCTGCACCACCTGTCCCTGTTATGCCAAGAACAGGTATTTCTTTTTCAATTTTTTTATTATCAAGCAAGCGTTTCACATCTTCATGTCCCACTAATTTATTCTCCAATGCAGTGATGACACGGGCAATTTTCTCAGGATTTTCAGCAAGCGGCAGATCCTCCAGGTAATCTTTTTTAAGTTCAAAAGTATAATCAATCTCCTTAAGCATATCATTGATCATTCCCTGCAATCCCATTGATCGTCCGTCATCCGGCGAATAAATATGAGCAATTCCGTAGCTATGAAGCTCTTTTATCTCTTCCGGGAGAATAACCCCTCCACCTCCGCCAAATATCTTAATATGTCCGCATCCTCTCTCATTAAGCAGATCGAACATATACTTAAAAAACATTATATGACCCCCTTGATATGAAGTTATTGCCACTGCATGAGCGTCTTCCTGAATAGCACAATCTACAATCTCTGTTACTGACCTGTTATGGCCAAGGTGAATCACTTCAGCACCTGCGGATTGCAAAATCCGTCTCATAATATTTATGGCAGCATCATGTCCATCAAAAAGGGAACATGCAGTTACTATTCTAATCTTATTGACCGGTTTATATGGTTTTGGAAATTGATCCATTCAAGTGTCTGTTTTAAATTTTACTCATTTTACCTCTGATTGGCATTCATCCAATCACTTGATCCCAAGACTCTCAATGATCAGCTCAGCTATATCCATGTTTCTGATTTCCTCTTGCTTGTCCCTGAATTTTATGCCATCAGTTAGCATAGTCATACAAAAAGGACAAGCAGTAGCTACAATATCGGCCTGTGAATCAATAAGATCATCTGTGCGTTCAGCATATACTTCCTTATCTCCTTTTTCTGCCTCCTTAAACATTTGTGCACCACCTGCTCCACAACAAAGTGCTGAACTTTTTGTACGCTTTAATTCAGTATATGAAGTGGCTACATTATTAATCACATTCCTGGGAGCCTTATATATATTATTTCCCCTTCCCAAATAACAAGGATCATGATAAGTAATACGCTTATCGGAAAAAACCGATTTATTCAGTTTCAGTTTTCCCTGATCAATTAGAATTTCCAGAAAACTTGTATAATGATGTACTTCATATTTACCACCCAGGTCAGGGTATTCGTTCTTGAGTGTATTGTAACAATGCGGGCAAGTGCAAATAATTTTTTTGACATTATAGCCATTCATAATTTCTATATTCGACAATGCCTGCATCTGAAACAGCATTTCGTTGCCCGCACGTTTAGCCGGGTCCCCTGTGCAAGATTCTTCGATTCCCAATACAGCATAATCCACATTTGCATGATTCAATATTTTTGCAAATGAGCGGCTCACCTTTTTATATGCATCATCAAAAGCACCGGCACATCCAACCCAATAAAGGTATTCCGGTTCTATTCCTTTCCCTGCCAATTCAGCCATTACAGGAACGCTAACTTCAGCCATACAGATTAATTATTATATAAATTTTCTTCATTCCTTTGTCCACTCCAGGCGATCGTCCTGAGAATATTGCCATGGAGCTCCATTATTTTCAATATTCGCAAACATACTATTGATCCCGGTAGGCGCCCTCCCCTCTTCCAGTACCAGGAAGCGTCTCATTTCAATGATCAGGTTCGGATGACTTATATTTAATGGACACTCTTGTGCGCAGGCATTACATGTAGTACAGGCCCAAAGCTCCTCATAACTGATATAGTCCTCACTTACAAGTGAATTTTGATCATCGTATTCTTTATCTTTTATAAGCTCTGGACCTTTCTCCTTCATACGGTTTCGTAAATCCACAAATACTTTACGTGGAGATAATTTTTTCCCAGTGATATTAGCAGGACATACTTCCGTGCATCTGCCACATTGCGTACATGTTAGAGAGTCCATATAGTTTTTCCAATTCACATCCTCAATATCTTTCACTCCAAATCGAACCGGGGCTTCAGCGGTAGAATTCTGAAAGGCATCGCCACTGAGCATCAACTGTACCTCTTTGGTTACAGCTTCCATATTTGGTAATTTACTCATGGGATCCAGATTGCTTAAAAGCACATTTGGGATTGACATGAATACATGGAAATGTTTTGAATAAGGTAAATAATTGGCAAAAAAGAATATCAACAGGATATGACTCCACCAGCTCACTTCATATACTACTACTGCGCTATGAGATGAGATTACCCATATATTTCTCAGTAAAGATGAGAGAGGATAAACTCCAACAGCATCTCTTGTATTGAGAGAAACATATGAAAAATTGAGTGTGATTAAGCTTAGCATCAGGAATAGGATCATGAACAGGGCCAGGCTTGCATCCTTCTTATTATGAGAAGTTAATTCAAGACCTGAGAATCGTTTTATATTCATCCATTTACGTCGAACAAGGAAGATAATAATCCCCACAGATATAATATAGGCAAAAAGATCCCCGGAAGCTGTGATAAGAGAGTAGAACCAGTTTGTTTTTGCAAACAGTCTTTCGGTCCCTAATAC
>JAUUZQ010000023.1 GCA_030589895.1 Bacteroidales bacterium | reverse complement strand
CCGGATTAATGAATTTCAGATTTGTGAAAGAAATATTAAATTTGAAGTACAAAGTTTTACTATCAACTAATAATCAATAGTTATGAGAATTCTAATTTCAGTTTTATTTCTGGTAATACTCACTTCCTGCCTGACAAATCAGAAAAGTGAACAAGTTGAAGAGCAATGGATCCAGCTTTTTAATGGAGAAAATCTTGAAGGATGGGATCTTAAGATTGCCGGGTATGAGCTGAATGAGAATTTTGGAAATACATTTCGGGTGGAAGATGGTTTGATGAAGGTACGTTATGATGAGTACGAGGCTTTTACCAATCAGTTCGGACATATTTTTTACAAGGATAAGTTTTCTCATTATAAGTTAAGGGTGGAATACAGATTTGTGGGAGAGCAGGCCCCGGAAGGTCAGGGCTGGGCTTTTAAGAACAGTGGAGCTATGCTTCATTCACAGTCTGCAGAGAGCATGGGCAAAGACCAGTCGTTTCCGGTTTCCATTGAAGCTCAATTTTTGGGGGGACATGAAGAGGGAGAGAGACCAACAGCAAATCTTTGTACACCAGGTACACACGTAACCCTTAATGGAGAACTCCATACCCAACATTGTGTTAATTCCACCTCAAAAACTATTCGCGGTGAAGAGTGGGTAATTGCAGAGTTTGTGGTGCTTGGCGACAGCATTATTCATCATCTTGTTGATGGAGACACTGTACTGACATACACACATCCTATTATCGACGGTTCGGGTGTTCCTGAAGGATTTCCACTGGCAGATGGTGCTCCTCTGAAGGAGGGATATATCTCTCTTCAGTCTGAATCACATCCAATTGATTTCAGAAAGGTAGAATTACTGGATCTGAGTAAATAGTCTCTTTTTGTAAAGTTTTGGCTAGTTCCTGAAGCTTGCTGGTCTGGCTTTTTATTCTGGTTAGCAACAAGCGACCAGAAGGATTTTAATTTAATCCTGGTAAAAACATTTCGCTTGCCTGAATATTAAATTCATGGATCATTTCCAGTGACCAGTCAAGGCGACCGAGACTTTCAGCGGTGGTGTTATTGGTACCCATGGCAAATTTCACACCCTCTTCCTGAGCCCTGGCGATAAATCTTTTGCCTGGAAGTTTGAACCTGCTGTTGATCTCCAGTGCTATATTATTTTCTTTGAGAGCTTTGATAACACGATCAATCCTTTCATCGGTCCATAATTCTTCGTAGCGGTCTGCAATCTCAGCAGGAAGGTATGTTGGGTTAACATAGATTGATATAGGTTCGGTAGCAATTAGTTCTATTTGTGCAACCAGTTGTTCCATAAAGTCTTCAGGATCTCCTACCTCAGTCTCTTCCGGTATCCAGAGGCGCATCCTGGTTCCATTGTTATTGGTCCATGTCATGGCATCAGTGAAGGCATAGTCGAACCCTGCAATTAATTCGGGAGAGAACATGTTTACCCATTCTCTTCCTTCTGCTTGCATTGCTTTAAAAATGGGTAATCCGTGAATTGAATTGAGATATGCCTCCAGCTCTTCGTCATTCTGAACCGGAAATTTTAAACCGCAATTCGCCGCAATTCCATAGTTGATTCCAAGTCCTGCAGAATAATTCAGTGCGGCATCCATTGTGAGGTCTTCCTTGATATGAACATGGTAATCGCATATCGGAAAATTTCTGATATTAAGCATGGTGATCTGTCTGGCATAATCTGTGTCACTATTTTTTTGTTTCTCGTCTGTCGCGAGCTTTTCCACTGTTAATTTACGAATCAGCAAATTGCTATTTTCATAGAGCGACAGAATGGAAAATGTACCTGATCCAATTTTTCGTTTTTCATATTCTGCCGTGCGAAATGCAATCGCCGGCTCAATATAACTTACTACAGGATGGTTATTTATAAATATTGAAATGTGGTTTTCCACTACCCGAATCTTAAGCTCAAACCACTCATCGTCATTGAGCATATTGTAACTCACATTTCTAATGGCGCTTAGACTACCTGTTTTTAGTAGTTTATCCCAGTTTCCTGTCTCTGAGTTGTCAATTCTAACTTTATAGCCCATTTCGGGATCTCTTTTCTTTGTGTGAAAAGCAATTTCAGCAGATGCTCCCGGACTGGTTTTTATTTCAGCTATGAGTTCAAAGTTTTCGAAAGTTTGAAACAACCCCGGATTATATACGATGGTTTTGTATTCCCCATTAATAGATAAACCCTGATCTTCAAAAACAATTTCCTCTTCTCCTGTCCATTTGGATGAGTCTTCTAACAGATCATATACTTTTTGTCTGGAGTTACAACTGAAGATTGTAAGGCTGACTAACAATACGAATAATGCTTTTTTCATATTCTGAGACTTAAGAATTATATCGGGATTTTAATTGCAATGGGTAAAATTAGTAATTACTGTCAGGATCAAGAAGCCTGGGTATAGAATTTAACTGCAAATATGCGAATAGAGTGTTTGATTTTCTATGTTAAGATGAAAGTTTAATCCCAAAATACCTTAAATTTGTGCCCTTCAATTAAAGAGGAGTATTTGTAATACATTTTTGTATCTCCAATGTAAGTAAGTGAATTGTAATTAGACTAAAGAAATGAAAAAGAAAACGCTTTTAATGATACTGGACGGATGGGGTTTAGGTGATGGATCTAATGCAGATGTCATTAGCCAGGTTGCAACACCAAATATGGACCGTTTATCTAATGAATATCCATATTCTCACCTCTTTGCTTCGGGTGAAAATGTTGGATTGCCAGATGGACAGATGGGCAATTCAGAAGTTGGCCATCTGAACATTGGTGCAGGCAGGGTCGTTTACCAGGATCTGGTAAAAATAAACAGGGCTGTTGCAGACAATTCCATCAAGGAGAATGAAGTATTGGTGGAGGCTTTTTCTTATGCCCGTGATAACAATAAACAAGTACATTTTCTTGGATTACTGTCCGACGGAGGTGTCCATTCGCTTGATAAACACCTGTTTAAGTTGTGTGATATGACAGGTGACTATGGTATCAAGAATACTTTTGTCCATGGATTTGGGGATGGTCGCGATACTGATCCGAGGAGCGGTAAAGGATATCTGGAAGAGTTAAGAGCTCACCTGAGTTCTTCCAATGGAAAAATCGCCTCATTTATTGGCAGATATTATGCGATGGATCGTGATAAGAGATGGGAGAGGGTTAAAGATGCATATGATTTACTGATAGATGGAGCGGGATCTAAATCAAGAGATGTTGTAAGGTCCATTCAGGAATCATATGACAATGGTATTACTGATGAATTTGTCAAGCCAATTGTAATGGTGGATGAGAACAATGAGCCACTTGGAAAGATAAAGGAGGGAGATGTCGTTGTGTTTTTCAATTTCAGAAACGACAGGGCGAAAGAGTTAACGGCCGCACTAACACAGCAGGATATGCCGGAGCATGGAATGCATACTATTCCATTGCACTATTGTACAATGACCCCTTATGATGCTACTTTTAAGGGACTGCACATTATTTTTGAAAAGGACAATGTGAAAAAGACCATGGGAGAGATCATTGCCGCTGCCGGTTTGAATCAGCTGCGCATTGCAGAGACAGAAAAGTATGCCCATGTTACATTTTTCTTCTCAGGAGGAAGGGAAGCAGTATATGAAAATGAAGATCGGATTTTGGTTTCTTCACCAAAAGTCTCTACTTACGATCACCAGCCTGAGATGAGTGCTTTTGAAGTGAGGGATAAAATCGTTGCAGACCTGAATACAGGGAAACATGATTTTGTATGCTTGAATTTTGCAAATGGTGATATGGTCGGTCATACCGGAATCTATTCTGCCATTGAGAAGGCTGTTGCGACAGTTGATGAGTGTGTGGGTGATGTGGTTGCTGCTGCAAGAGCAAATGATTATGATGTGATGATCATTGCAGATCATGGGAATGCCGATTTTGCTGTAAATCCTGATGGCTCTCCGAATACTGCACATTCACTCAATCCTGTGCCCTGTATTCTTGTTACAGACACATATTCTTCTCTTGAGAATGGAATTCTTGCTGATGTTGCGCCTACATTATTGCATATTATGGGTGTAGATATTCCGGAAGAAATGACCGGAAAGGTGTTGGTGAAGTAAAAGGAACCCTCCATAGCTTTAGCGAAGGAGGGTAAAGAAAGTAGAAAATGGCACCCTGCAATACATCCTACCTGCTTAATACATAATACTCAAAAACATAATAACCCTCTTCCTGCAAATTAGGCTTGAAGGGCGTTAGCTCTTTACATGTACGTCCTTTTTCCAGGGTAACATTGTTGAATTCTTTGGTATCAACGATTGTTCCATCCGGGCGTTTAACTACTATTTTGAGCTTTACAATTCTTTCATCACCAATATTTAAAATAATGGGTGTCAGCAAATCTTTTTTACCATATACGACATCCGTATTGTTACTTCCCGGCATGACATCCCTGAGCACCATTTGATTGGCATAAAATCCCAATTTTGCATTTCCATATGCATCCAGTATGGGTTTTCTATAGGTTCCGCTGTTGGGTCCGCCATGAAGGCAACACCAGCTGAATCCATCTATATCCAGTATTCGTTGCCATTTCATTGATTCATATGCGCTGAAAGCTTGCCAGCCCTGACTGATTTTCCATTCGCTAAATTCAAATTTTCTACCAATACTCCCTACATCATATATGTTTTCATAGGATGGCATTTCATACCATGGTTCTCCCTTTGCAAGTGAGAAATTCTGCATCCCGATCGACTCTTCATGTTCGAAGTTTATATACGCTCTCTCTTTGCTGTCAAGAAAACTTTTTCTGTAGGGATCGGGCCATTTCCTGATATTGTCCCACTGTGCTCCGTAGCCGGTGAGGGCATCCTGGTTTCCCCTGACGATCAGAGGGGCTGTCCATTCTTTTGCAGGAGTAATTTCTTCACCTTTTTTATCAATCGTTCCTTCATCGTTTCTGTACTCAAAGTGTCCGTTATATGAACTGGGAGCGATCAATCTGCTTGAATCTGCTGAGACAATGGTATTGTACATAAGCGAAATGAAGCGATTTGAATAATCCAGGGGCTTTCCTTTAAATCTATTCGGATGGTTTGCTCCCTCCCACATAACGATACTTGGGCTATTAAAAACCTGTTTCATATATTTAGGATATCCTTCAAAATCGATTCCACCCCATTCGCCTTCTCTGATCCATGAAGTGGTTGGCCAGATAAGCATTACTCCCAGCTGATCTGCCATTTCTGCTACACGGGGATCATTAACACTGTAAGCATAAGTGCCTCCTGCATGTACATGGATACGTAATGTATTCCCTAATTTTTTACAAGCCAGCAGCTCTTCAGCCAGCAGCTTTGTTGGTGGACACCTGTTCCATTTGGCAATATTTTCAATGGGCATTCTGAAGCCCATCGTTTGTGCTCCTCCAAGTAGTTCAGGATCTCCATTAATTCTGAAAGTACCCTCTTCCTGCGAAACAGTTCTTATACCTGTTGTGATTACTTCATCATCAAAGATTTCACCATTGTGGAGTAGTTTCACATCAATCTTGTAGAGATTGGGATGGTCGTGCGTCCATCGTGCCGGGTTGTCAATCTGCATATTGCACCTGATATGTATCGAGTCTCTGGCAAATATTGTAACCGGGACTTTTTTTGTTGCTGTTTTTTTAGAATGTTCATTTGGATACCACAGGTGATAATCAATTTCCAACTCCCCATTAAAAGATGAATCGGAATCATTTACCAGTTCGATTAAATGTGCCTGAGTGGCATTTTTACCAAGGGAAGAGGTGAATACACTTACGTTTTCAATATAGCTGCCCTCTGTTAAGTCCAGCCATGCACGTCCACAAAACCATCCAATATTCCTGTCGTTTGGAGAGTGATACAGATTACCTTTGTTGAAGAAGGAATAGATCCGGATTGCAATCAGATTGTCCTTATAGGGATGCAGGAAGTCTGTTATGTCGATTTTCACCGGATGCTTTTCGTGGCTTACAAAAATAACCTCTCCATTCACCCATATCTCTCCTCCGGGGTCCATCGATTCGATATTCAGCTTAGCCCTCTCAAAGGCTCCAAGCCTTACAGTTTTTCTTAAGTAGAGATCTTCCCCTTCCTCATAAGCTCCGCCATGAACAATTGGAAGCAGGTCATGCACCCAGTCCGAATCATCATAGGAAGCCTGATTCCACCCTTCAAGTTTTGCTTTAGGCTCAAAAGTTTCGCTGATAAAAGGTTTGATAGTATATGGATGACCTGTATCACAATTTGTAGTATCAAATCCAAGACCTGTAATATAGTCAAGGGCGATTCCTTCTCCTCCTCTTATCTCAAAATTATTTATCGAAGCACTGCCTTTCAGGGCAACCCAATCACCCGTTTTTACCCCATTGATTATTAGATTATAACGTTTATTCTTCAGGTCTGCTTCAATATTGAAATTATACCATTCTTCCAGGCGGTAGGCACCTCCCATCCTGTCGTATCCATTATCTGTATAGAAGATATTGCCATTGGAGTGAAATCCAATTTCTGCAACTATGGTATTGTTATGCTTTAGTGCTAAACTAAAAGGAACATTTCCATATTTGCTTTTTGCTTTCCAGTTGAGGTGGAATCTCCAGTTCTGATCATCAATTTTACGGTTTATCCTGGAATTCATCTCCATGAAAATCAGCTTACCATCTTCAATTATTACCTCATCTTTATTGAGCCAAAAATTGATTTTTTCTTTGGATAAATTATGATCATTCTTTTTGTATCCGAATTTTGACCATTCTTCCAGTTGAATTCTTTTTCTTTTTATCGGAAGAGGTTTGGCCTTCAGACCCTCAACAAATCTTAAGACTTCGGCTTCACTGCTAACTCTTTTGTCCAGTGTGGTATCCATGAACCATTTTCCGGCAACATCAGCATAAACCTTCAGGAAGTCAACGCGCTGGTCGGTATTGAATATTTCCTTTTCACCCTTAAAATCTGTGATACCATTTGCTTCTTTCTCTTTGGAGAAATATCGCAATTCAAATGAAGAGGCCACCTGGGCATTGAGGTGCATAGCACATGAGAGGAAGAAAAGCGAGACAAAAACGGTTTTAGTTATAAACCGGAGACGACTATGATGGCTTGTCATATTTGATATTTTTCAAAAACTTAAAGATAGCAGGTGTAATTGAATTATTACAGAAGCACAATTGATTGTCAATATTTTGAATACGAAGGACGAATGCTGAATTTTACACCCTGACTTTTATCAACTCTTCCCTCATTTGTGAAATAATTCTATTGATCTCACCCAGGGTTGAGGGATCGTAATGAATTTGAGCATTTGAAGTTTGAATGCGTTTTTGGCTTGTGTCGACACTAAAACCCTCTATCGGATATCGGATTTCGACTTTATCAAACTCTTTACGGAGCCTTTTTAACATAAGAAGGTAGCTGGTTACGCGCAAGGATTCCTGGTGATTACTCAGGATAGAATATATGCTGTTGAGTGTGAATTTTTGCTGTAATATTTTGTGAGCCATTGTCCGGTTTCCTTCTTCACCCTCATATATACTTACCCCAATATACATTGCTTCAATCCATCCGCCAAGAAGAGACAGAGAAGCCAGGTTATCATTGCCATTTTCTCTAAAAAACTTATCAGTATCGGTATATACGCTTTCAATTACCAGGGCGAGAGAATCCTGATTGCCAATATTCTGGTCCAGTTTTTTACTTGATTCTTTGAAAATAGTCTCAGGGATTTGAAGTTTTCCTGAAAGTATTTTGATTGAGCTATAATACTCAGCAGCCATGGCCTTTTGATCGAGAATTTTCATATAACTCAGGTCTACGCCGAGAATGCCAAGCAGCACAGCCATTTGCTCAGTATCTGTATATAGGGGAAGCGTATTAACAGGTGCCGGTAATTCAGGGTTAAAGTTGTTTCCTGCTTTTTCAAACAACTCAGCCATATCTGTTGGCAGATACATGGAATAGATAATTTCTTTTACTTCTGAACTTTCATTCAGACTGGTTTCTATTACGAAATTCTCTTCTTCCTGAACGGGCTTATTGTTACAGGCAGTCAATAAAAGAACACAAAGCATTCCCAGGCATAGAACTCTGTTCATGGTAAAAAATTTATTTAAAGGTATAAAAAATGGAGAAAGTGAAAAAGCGGAGGCTGGAATTTATATCATCTTTCGTGATTTTATAGCTCCAACGATAACATCAACTATCTCTTCAAGTGAAAAGGTCATGCAATTTATCTTCAAATCAAAGCGTGTATAGTCAGTCCCTTTCCCCTGGTAATAGTCGCGGAATTGCAATCTTTTTTTATCAATGGACTGAGCATAAGTTCGTGCCTGGTCAATAGTTATTTCCCGCTTAGAAGCTGTCCGGACAGCTCTCCATTCTAAAGGAGCTTCGAGCATAACATGCAATGAAAGTGGAATATCGCGTGTTATTGCAACACCACCACGACCAACAATTATTGCATTTCCCTGATTGGCAAAATTTCTGATAACCTTTGCTATGGTTGTTCGGATTTTAAGATCGGATTTGTAATAATCTTTAGATTGAGCAAATAGAATATCCTCAAGGACCCCACGATTCTTATAATCAAAAACATGTTCGATCTGATCACAATCGACATTTAAATGTTTTGCAGATTCATCAAGAATCTCTTTGCTGATCCATCGCCATGGCTGGTCTTTGGCGTTTTTAGATTTGGTCTTATTTAGATAATCAGAGAGTTGACAAGCAAGTAATTTTGCAGGGCAACCCTGCTCCCTGGAGATTGTTATTACCGGACCCGGAAAGATGTTTTTTGCAGGATCTTCCTTGTACCAGTCTTCAAGATATTTTGAAAGGTCAATTTTCATCAGGGAATTATTACGAAGTTGGGTACAATTTAAGACAAATCGGGTGTAAAGTCAAGTGGGCAGAGAAAAATGAATCGTCTTCTCCTCAAGAATTTATTTTTTAATGTAATGTACGCTGCTAAGTTGTATAGTGGCAACTGATCCCTTAACTACAATTCGCAAAACATATGAAAAAATTTATATAATTGAATTTAATGTATTTACTTTAAAAGTTTATGAGCTAAATCTGTCGCTAAAACAATATTATCACATACTTAAAACTATAAAAAAATGAACAAGATTACTGTAGTTGGAGCTGGAAATGTAGGTGCAACCTGCGCAAATGTTATAGCAACAAAAGACCTTGCACGAGAGGTTGTTTTGCTTGATATTAAGGAAGGTTTAGCCGAAGGAAAAGCACTGGATATCTGGCAAACATCTTCAATAAGCCAATTCAACACAAGGGTTACCGGATCTACTAGTGACTATTCAAAAACAGCAGGTTCAGGTGTTGTTGTCATTACTTCAGGACTCCCCAGAAAACCAGGGATGTCCAGAGATGATTTGATCAAAACAAATGCCGGCATTGTTAAGGAGGTTACCGAGAATATTGTGAAGTATTCACCTGATGCTATCATTATAGTTGTCTCTAATCCTCTTGATGTCATGACCTATGTTGCTTATAAGGTGGCTAAAACTTCTTCAAATAAGGTGTTTGGAATGGCCGGGATTTTGGATACAGCCAGGTATAGAGCCTTTTTAGCCGAGGCACTTAATGTTTCTCCCAATGACATAAGCGCTATGATTATGGGAGGACATGGTGACACAATGGTTCCGCTACCACGCTATACAACAGTCAATGGAATTCCACTACTTGAATTAATAGAGAAGGATGTGTTGGATAAAATTGTCGAGCGGACGGCCAAAGGAGGTGGAGAACTTGTTGCGCTTATGGGAACATCAGCATGGTATGCTCCGGGAGCTGCAGCAGCTCAGATGGTTGAGGCAATTGTTAATGATCAAAAACGGGTATTTCCTGTTTGTACAATGCTTAACGGTGAGTTTGGCTTGAATGATATTTACCTGGGAGCTCCGGTGAAACTTGGAAAAGATGGCGTTGAGGAGATTATTGAAATCGACTTAAATGATGAAGAGAAGAAATTATTAAAGATATCTTCTGATGCAGTTGCCAGTGTTATGCAAGTTTTTGATGACATGAATCTTATCTAAAATCTATTTAGACAGATATATTACGCCTCTTCAATGAATTGCCTTTGGCTTTTCAATTGAAGAGGCGCTTTTTTGTGCAACTTGAATTGATTTATTGGGTGATATTTTTCCTCTTTCTGTCTCCCCTTCCAATTGGCTGCAGAACAACCTTAAGCAATGCTCCGTATTTCAAAAAAATAGTATTATATTTGCGGTTCGAAAATTCGATATAGAATAACTCATTATTAATAAATTAGTTAAAAATGCAAAATAAAGGTGCTATCAGGTTATTAGCAATCACTTTTGCCGCGATTTGTGTATACCAATTGATGTTCACGTTTCATTCAATTAAGATTGAGCGTAACGCAAAAAAGTTTGCTCATGGTGAAGTTTCATTGGAAAAGTCATTTCTTGATTCAATGAAGAATGAGGAAGTATTCAACTTCCTATGGATGAAGAAGTATACTTATCAGGAATGCAAAGAGCGTGAAATAAACCTGGGTCTTGACTTAAAAGGTGGAATGAATGTGGTGTTGGAAATTGCTGTAGAAGACATAATCAGGTCTCTTGCTGCTCCTCAATACTTAAGCGACCCGGTATTTATTGAAACCATGGCGGCTGCCAAGGCGAAGAAGAAACACTCTACTTCAGACCTTATTGATCTGTTTTCTGATGCTTTTGAAGAGCAGAATCCCGGCGGACAGTTGGCTCAGTTCTTTATGACTCCCGAGTCGAGAGGGGAAATTGATTTCAATACCAGTAATGCAGATGTGGTTCTTCATCTTAAGAATCAAGCAGATGATGCCATCGATAATTCCTATAATGTTTTGCGCAATAGAATTGACCGTTTTGGTGTCGTTCAGCTTAACATTCAGCGCCTGGAAAGACAGGGAAGAATTCTTATTGAACTTCCTGGTGTGAAAGAGCCTGAGAGGGTCACAAAACTGCTTACAGGAACAGCAAACCTTGAGTTTTGGACAACCTACAAGAATGTTGATATTTGGTCAACCATTGAAGAGGCCAACAGAACAATTGCCAATATTCAAAATGCATCAGAATTATTTGATGGTGATATCCTGGAATCTCAGGATTCAGAAGTTCCGGAAGAAGTTGTTGCCGAAGAAGTGAAAGAGGATGATCTCTTGTCGATCGATGATGAACTTGGATTGCTTTCAGATACGAGTGACCTCAGTATTTTGGGAGGAACAGACTCTGCAGAAGATCTTTACAGTGATCAGGAAGCACAGTATTATCGTGATAATCCTCTTTTTGCAGTCATGAGTCCCTATGTTGACAATTCGGGACGTCTTATTCCGACAGCAATTGCAGGTGTTGTTGAGCTGAAAGATACGGCCAAGGTAAATGCATTTTTATCACTTCCACAAGTGAAGCAGCTATTTCCTCCAGACCTTATTTTTGCATGGCATTTTCACACTTTAGGAGAGGAAAAACCATTTATTTATCTGTATGCACTTAAGGCTACCAGGAATGGACAACCTGCAATGGATGGTAAATATGTTACTGATGCCAGATCTGATAACGATCAATATACAGGTGAGTTTGAAGTGAGTATGAGTATGAATGCTGAGGGTGCTAAAAAATGGGCAAACCTGACCAGGGAAAATGTGCAGAAATCAATTGCCATTGTGCTTGATGGAGTTGTATATTCAGCCCCAAATGTGAATGAAGAAATTAAAGGCGGTAGCTCTTCTATTTCGGGTAACTTTACTCAGAATGACGCTACTGACCTTGCAAATATACTGAAATCCGGAAAGATGCCTGCAAGGGCTCATGTGGTGTCAAGTGAAGTTATCGGGCCATCCTTGGGTGCTAAATCAGTAAAAGATGGTTTTAACTCTTTCCTTATCGCGTTTATGGTAGTACTACTCTATATGGTATTCTACTATAGTCGTCGCGCAGGACTTGTAGCCGACATTGCACTGATGGCGAATATGTTCTTCCTTATCGGAGTACTGGCATCGCTGCAGGCTGCACTTACACTGCCGGGTATTGCAGGTATTGTTCTTACCATTGGTATGTCGGTGGATGCGAATGTGCTGATTTATGAACGTATTCGAGAGGAACTGGCTGCCGGGAAAGGGATGAAAGCTGCGATTAAAGACGGGTATAAAAATGCCTATTCTGCAATTATTGACGCAAACGTTACGACTTTTCTTACGGCATTGATATTGTTCTTTGTGGGTACCGGTCCAATCAAGGGTTTTGCAACAACACTTGTTATTGGTATTATCACTTCTCTGTTTTCAGCTGTGATTCTTACCAGACTGATTTATGAGGGTATGTTAAAAAGAGGAAAAACCCTTACATTCTCTACAAAGCTTACTGCAAATGCATTTAAGAATACAAATATTAATTTCATTGGTAAACGGAAAACATTCTATGTTATATCGGGTATAATGATTGCACTTAGTATTGGATCACTTGCTACAAGGGGATTAAATGGGGGTGTAGACTTTACAGGAGGAAGGAACTTTGTAATCGCTTTCCAACAGGATGTTGAGACGGAAGATATTCGTGAATATCTTGGAGAGGCATTTGGTGAAACACCAACAGTCCTGACCTATGGACAGAAGAATACAGTGAGGGTCACAACAAAATATCTGATTGATGACGAACGTCCGGAGGTTGATTCAATTTTGAAAGCCAATATGTTTACAGCCTTGCAACCGGTATTGAGTGATGATGTCGTATTGGATGATTTCCTGAATGGACAGGATTATATCATCAGTTCCCATAAGGTTGGTCCTACTATAGCGGATGATATCAAGAGAAGTTCCGTTGTGGTGATATTCTTGTCACTGTTTATTATCTTTTTCTATATTCTTGTTCGTTTCCGAAACTGGCAGTTTGGGCTTGGAGCACTGGCAGCATTAATGCATGATGTATTTATTGTGCTTGGAATATTCTCGCTCTTAGCAGGAGCTCTCCCATTTTCACTGGAGATCGACCAGGCATTTATTGCGGCAATTTTGACTGTAGTTGGATACTCTATTAATGATACTGTGGTTGTATTTGACCGTATCAGGGAGTTTGTTGGATTGCAGAGGAAACGTGAAAGAAGAGATATTTTCAATTCAGCATTGAATAGTACGCTAAGTCGTACCTTTAGTACCTCATTGAGTACATTTGCAGTGCTTCTTACTATCTTTATCTTTGGTGGTGAAGTGATACGGGGATTTTCCTTTGCCTTGATGATAGGTGTAGTAGTTGGAACATACTCTTCGCTTTTCATAGCTACTCCGGTAGTATATGATACGATCAAAAAGGATGAAACAACACGTGTTGTAAAAGGTATACGTAAATCTTAATGATATAATGATATATGAAAAAAGCCCGGTGTATTTCCGGGCTTTTTTGCTTATATGAATTCATTAATGATATCGGAATAGTATAGTTATTTTATATCTTTGTCAGATGCAGTTTTCAATGAATACCATATTGCTTTTTATCAGCGGACAGGAAATTATCATTCTCATGCTGTTTATTCTATTGCTTTTTGGGTCAAAGGAGATACCCAGAATGGCGAAGATGTTTGGACAGGGAATGAAGGAATTTCGTCGTGCTACTGAGGATATCAAGCGTGAGATTGAAGATAGCTCCGGAGATGTTGTGAAAGACTTCAAGGAGATCAAGGATGACCTTACCAAGGATGCCAATCAGGTAATTAAGAAGGTCAAGAAAACAATGGATAAAGATTAATCCAATCGATCTCTAATGGACAAAACAATTATTTTTCTAATTTTTGGACTAATACTGTTACTTGTCAGTGGAAAATATCTTGTAGAGAGCAGTGTAGCTGTTGCCAGGCACTTCAAAATCCCTACCATAATTATCGGACTTACTATTGTTTCATTTGGCACCTCTGCTCCTGAGTTGCTGGTAAGTTTGCAAGCTGCTTTACAAGGACATCCGGAGATGGCAATTGGAAATGTGATAGGTAGTAATATCTCTAATATACTACTGGTCCTGGCTATAACGGCGTTCATTTTTCCTATTACTATACAGAAGCAATTTATCCGAAGAGACTGGCCTATCTTAATGTTTATCAGTTCTTTATTGGTTTTATTTCTATATGATCTTACATTAAAAAGCTATGAAGGAATAATCCTTCTGGGCTTATTGCTGCTTTATATTGTATACAACATCAGACAGGCAAGAAATCCAAAGCACGCAAAGGAGATTGAACAAGAGAAACAGCAATTGGGAATGAAATGGTGGGTGGCTATTATTGTTTTTCTGATTGCAGCCCTGGGATTAAGTTACGGAGCATCTTTGCTTGTAGATAGTGCCTCGTTGATAGCTGCAAAAATTGGAGTCAGCGAAAGGGTTATCTCTGTTTCAATGGTTGCTGTTGGAACCAGCCTGCCTGAATTGGCAACTTCAATGATCGCTGCTTTTAAGAAACAATCCAATATATCTGTTGGGAATATCATAGGATCCAACATCATGAATATTGTCGCAGTCCTGGGAATTACCACCATGGTTTCCCCTCTTAGCACCGTTCGTCAAACATTGGTCAATGACCTTCCATGGATGATAGGGGCAACCTTGCTGCTTTTCCTGTTTATGCTGCCTGCCGGAAGAGCCAAAATTTCACGCTTTGAGGGGAGCATTATGTTGGTGGCATATGCGACTTATATTTTCTTTATCTTTACCATATGAGCCCAATGATAAGCACCAATGAGATTATAAAAAGCTATGGAGACCTTCAGGTTTTGAAGGGGATTTCCATTGAGGTTATGGAAGGAGAGGTTGTATCTATTGTAGGGGCGTCAGGAGCAGGAAAAACCACACTGCTTCAAATTATTGGCACTTTAAGCAATCACGATAATGGTACAGTTATTATTAATGGAAAAGACACAGGAAAATTGCTTGGCAATCAACTGGCCAGATTTCGAAATCAGAATATTGGCTTTGTTTTTCAGTTTCATCAACTTCTTCCTGAATTTACTGCGCTGGAGAATGTATGTATCCCTGGTTTTATAGCAAAAACACCCAGAAAGACAGTAGAGAAAAGAGCAGCTGAACTGCTTGATTTTTTGAAATTAAGTGAAAGGTTAGAGCATAAACCGAATGAGTTATCAGGTGGAGAACAACAGAGAGTTGCTATCGCCCGGGCACTGATAAATGATCCTTCCGTTATTTTGGCTGACGAACCATCAGGCAACCTTGATACTGAAAATAAGAACGAACTGCACCAGCTTTTCTTTAAACTAAGGGATGAATTCAATAAAACCCTTGTGATTGTTACTCATGACATGCAGCTTGCCGGTATGGCTGACAGGATGATCAAGCTGAAGGATGGTTTGGTAGTTTCGTAACACCATTACCTAAGCCATCATTGAAAGATTCTGATAATGGGAAATCAGTGGTTTAAATTCAAACAATTTGAGATTCAGCAGGATCAGTGTGCTATGAAGGTTGGCACTGATGGTGTATTGCTTGGTGCATGGACGAATGTTGAGAATGCCTCTAAAGTACTGGATATTGGTACCGGTACCGGATTAATAGCTCTTATGCTTGCTCAACGCAATATACAGCTGACTATTGATGCCATTGAAATTGAGAAGAACAGTGCCAGACAAGCAGCTTCAAATTTCCAGTTAAGCAAGTTTTCTGAGAGGATAGTTGTTCAGGAGATCTCTTTTCAGGAATTTTGTGGAGCTCAAAAGGTTCCTGCTTATGACCTTATCGTCTGTAATCCACCCTATTTTTCATCTTCCTTAAGAGCTGTTTCTGATGAGCGTACATTGGCCAGACATGATGATGTATTGTCATTGGATGAGTTGTTTGAAGGGGTCTCTGTCATCCTAAATCCGAAGGCTTACTTTGCATTAATATTACCGGCAGACTTGTTTTCAAAAGCCAATGATTTGGCTAAGAAACATTCTATGTACCTCATTCGTGTTTTACACGTGAAACCCACACCTGAAAAAGAAGAAAAGCGAGTCTGCGTTGAATATGGATTTAAATCTTGCATTCCGGAAGAAGAGACCATAGTGATTGAAGAATATGGCAGGCATGGCTATTCAAAAGAGTATATCTCTCTTACGAAAGACTTTTATCTTTAAAGTTTTCGGGTCATTACAAACGGATAAAGACACCACCGGAAAAATCACCCTGCCATACAGGAACGGTCATGCTAACGGCAGCCTGTGGACCACCGGATGTGCTCCACCAGAAGCCAAGCCCATCAAATGTTAGCGGCATTAACAATCGTGCCTGTCCCTGAATACCAATTCTTTCAGTAAGATAGATTTTCACTCCCACACTTGGGGCAATTGAAAATTTCCATACATCAAAATAACCCAGGTTCTCCTTTATATGGAAACGTGTAGCGCCAAGTGAAAAGCTGGAAAAAGGCTTGATCCTATCATGGTCGCCAAATAAATTCATCCCACCAACATGATAATACTCAGTACTCATGTCATATATATCGGTGCCGCTCGCCAATGATGAATATCTGACCCTTGAATCACTGCGTAAGTACATCATTTCGAACTTTACATTTCTTGCTACCCTTGTATGAACAAATCCACCATATGCAGGATTATCCATGATAAGCGCATCACCAACGATGTAACGAACCGGTCCGCTGAGCATATAACCGAAATACCCCCCCGCCTCGATGGTCTGAGCTTTTGTTTCAGACCCAATGATGAGTGCAAATACTGCAAACAAAAAAATTAATCTCTTCATGATAGTATTTTTTTAGGTTTTATTTAATTTTGTCAGGTTGTCACCATTACAATAGTACTACATTTTTATTACTTTTAATACTTGAACCGTTAATTCCTTCGTTGTAAAACTTACTGATTAACTATTGAACTTTATTTCAAATATCTTGTTATTAGGATGAATCCTGATTTTAGACAAATGAAAAAAGTGTAACTTGCAATTAATATTGATTTTATGAAAAATTCTAACATTCTAACATGTATAATAGCATTTTTGTTCATTGGACAGGGTGGATTATATGGACAGACTAAAGACAGCACCGAAAGGGATTCCGTGTTTCAGGCCGGCATGGAGGCTTTGATACTCTATCCAAAACTTGACCGCTCCATGATTCTTGAAGCCAGTTTATATCCCGGGGGTCTTAGAAGGATCAGTAAGCTCCAGGAGGAAACAAAAGAAAAATTTATCGCCACCATCGAATCCGAGGAACGTGAGATCCAGGAAAAAGTTTACAATGTGATCAGGTACAAGGGACTTGTTGCTGACATGACAGTAGGAGGCAGTAAGAAGGAATACGCAAAGAAGGACCTTATGAAAATGCTGGATGAAAAATATCCGGTAGATGCACATGATGACGCAAAGTCGCTCTATATAAACAAATATAAATTACTGGTTTCCTTGTCTGGACTATATAAGGAAAGTAAAAATTCCCTCAAGGCAATCCTTGATGATTATCCTGCGGAGACCAGGGATGCCTTTCTATACCTGATCGAAGAGCCGGAGATTATGGACGTCATGGCCACAAATATGGAGCTAACCCTTTATATCGGGGAATTGTACAAGTCAGACAGGGTAGGGACAATCAGTAAAAGTGATTCCAGTCATAGAGCTCTCAAGGCACAACAGGAGGCTGAGATTGAAGATTGGAAGAAGGAATTAGAAGAGAATCCGGAAGCATTCAAGGAAATGCAAAAGGCTGGTGAAGATTACGCAAAGGAGTATGGATATGAAGAAGAGTTGACCAGTGATAGAGCAGAGGATAATTCATCTGTTGTGCAGGTCAATGTAGTATATGGATACCCATACTGGTTCGGATACCCCTACTGGTATGCCACGCCCTATTGGGCTCCTGTACCCCATTGGTACCATACAGGATTTTATTATGGGCCCGGAGGGGCTGTTGTGATCGTTGGTACACCCTCCTATCATTATATGCATTGGTCCTTCCATACTCATTATAATGCCTACCCCCATATTAATTCGCATTATGTACATCACTATAACAGACATCCCCATGGCCATTCCGGCTATCATTCTGCTGTAAGGAGGAGTACCAATGTAAACGTGAACCGCAACATCAATGTTAATAAGAACGTTAACAGGAATACTAATGTTAACAGGAATACTAATGTTAACAAGAACAACAATGTTAACAGGAATACTAATGTTAACAAGAACAACAATGTTAACAGGAACAACAATGTGAACAGGAACAACAATGTGAACAGAAGCACACAGAACAGACCGCCTTCAAATACTTCACGCGCCAGTTCAAACAATTACCAAAGATACAATGGCAATAATCAACACAGGAGGTCTTCTGGTGATTACAGGCCGAGTGGAGGTAACATGAGCCGTCCCTCTTCATCCGGTGCCAGGCCTGGTGGAAGACGTTAATGAACAATTGTCAAATCCTTTTTGTTATAAGCGAAGATAATTCATATCTTAAAAATACAATTTTTAGTAAAAATGAAAAAAAATAAAATGAAAAAACCAGGTTATTTAATAATGTTTACGCTGGTAACAGGTCTTTTAATGACCGCTTGCTATCCAGACCATGATGTCTATATAGAAGACCTGGATATTGCGATATCATCGTATGACAGGGATATGGATTTCTCCAAGCTATCATCTTTCTACCTGAAAGATACTGTGATTCATATCACGGATGATAACGAGATTTTGCCAGACAGAACTTATGACAATCATATTGTTAGTGAACTGCGCCAGCACTTTCTCGATGCGGGTTGGACTGAAATAACAGATACAACCAATATGTCAGAGACTGTTGACGTTGTGCTGCATACCGCAGTGCTGGATACAGATATTTACTCTTATTACTATTCATGGTATGATTACTACTATTGGTACCCATGGGATTGGTTCTATTATCCCTATGATTCTTATTACAGCTATTACTATTATCCTTCATACTATTCAGGATACTCGGTATACAACTACACTGCCGGTACTATTTTGATAGAGATGATCAATACGGATGGAATTACCGCAGAGCTTCCGGAAAACGATAAGATCGATATTAAGATTCCTATTGTCTGGTCGGCTGGAATAAATGGTATCCTTGCAGGGTCTGAGAGTAGTATTATGGACAGGATTTCTGTTCAAATGGACCAGTTGTTCGAACAGAGTCCATTTTTATTAAAATAAGGGTGTTAAAACAAAAATCATAAAAAATGAAAAAATTATTTATCATCATGCTGATGTTTGCATCCTTCAGCGCATATTCACAAACCGACCTGGGTTTCACATCAATATATTACGGGCCTGCTATTCCACTTGGAGCTACGAGTGATTATATTGAGAATGTCAGCTGGCGTGGAATTGGTATAGGATTCAATAGGTTCGTTTCTGACAATATCACTGTTGGCTCGGATATTTCCTGGCTTACTTTTACGGAAGCCCTTAATGACCAGTCGGTCGAATACAATCAATATACCATTAGTGGAAACCAGTACCGCTATATCAATACCATACCCGTATTGCTTACATTCAAAGGCTTTATAGGAACTGGTGACATAAGACCATTTGCCGGCTTTGGAATAGGAACGTCCTTTACTGAGAAACTTACCGAGATTGGAACTTTCTCAATTCAGGAAACTGATTGGCAATTCAATGTCGCACCAGAAATAGGTGTGGTCTATGAAGCTACCCCAAGCCTTGCTCCCTATTTCAAGGTAAAATACAGCTACGCCGCTGAGAGCCGTGATTTGCAAAGCATCTCTTATATCAGTTTTACTTTAGGACTGGCGTTTGAATCACAATAGGAACCGACAAAGAGCTTGTACATTAGTAGAAAAATGAAGTGAAGATCCCTGCTGGAAAGCAGGGATCTTTCTTTTAATATAGTCTTTGCCTGAGTCTTCCTCAGGTAAGTTTCATATATTTGATGAATACAAAACATTATAAGAATAAAAATAACAGAACCAATGAAGAGAGTATTTTCAAGCCTCATCGCTTTAACTGTTCTTCTACAACTTAGCGGACAGGATTTTGTTGATCTTGTTGAGCGCGTTAATAAGAGTGTCGTAACCATATATGTTGTGGAAGAAAAAAGCCCTGGAGAGGGCGATCCAATGGTAAAAACATCCAATGAAGGCATTGGTTCCGGATCGATTGTTGGGGATCAGAGCGATTACGTGCTGACGGCAGCACATGTTGTTGCAAATGCCTCGATGATCATTGTTGAACTTATTGATGGAAGAAAAATTGAAGCCGAACTTATCAGATCTTCCCAAATTGCAGATGTGGCACTTCTCAAACTGAAGCAAGCCGCAAAGGGTGTAGATCCCTTACTGCTGGGTAATTCCGATGAGCTTAGGCTGGGCGAAGATATCTTTATTATTGGTGCACCTCTTGGACTTTCTCATTCTGTTTCCAAAGGTATCATCAGCGGCAAGCACAGGGACGAACAAATGACGGGAAATTTCATGCAAATGGAGTACCTCCAGACTGACGCCTCAATCAATAAAGGGAACAGTGGTGGCCCCATGTTCAATATGAAAGGTGAGATTGTGGGAATTGTAAGTTCTATCCTTACCGTTTCGGGAGGCTTCGAAGGTGTAGGTTTTGCAGCATCCTCAAATATTGCCAATGACATATTAATTCAACGGGGCAGCGTTTGGTTCGGTATTGATTTTATAAACCTGGACCTAACTTTATGCAGGATCTTCAATGTAGACCAGCAAGGAGCCCTAATGGTACAAAATGTGATAAAAGGATCGCCTGGGTACTTTATGGGCTTAAAAGGTGGATTTCTGGCTGTGACAATCGGGGAATCTGAATTACTACTGGGCGGCGATGTTATACTGGCATTTGACGATATTGTTCTGGATAATTTTGAAAAGTTTGAAGTATTAAGAAATCACCTGAACTCTATGGAGACTTTTCAGGAATATGAGTTAAAGATTCTGAGAGATGGTAAAGTCATGACTCTGAAGTGGAAAATGGATCTATAAGATTATGAAAGGATTATCCCTCACCAGGTCCGGGTATATTCTGTTTTTCCTCCTTGCTACCCTATTTATCCAACAAAGTGTCTATGGATCATCAAAGATTGATACCATATATTTTCAAAATGGGGATCGGATCACAGGGGAAGTGAAGTCGCTTGAAAACAATACCTTAAGGCTTTCTACAGCTGATGGAGGCACTATTAAACTTGAATGGGACCGAATCGACAGCGTGAGGATAAAGAATACGATGAGGATAATTCTGGAGGATGGTAGTCTTTATTTTGGTCATCTTGCTCCTGCAGGAAAATCAAGCTCATGTGTCATCATTGATCGTGGCGGTAATATAACAGAGGTCAGAATGATCACTATTGTAGGATTGCAACCTATTGAAAAAAAGGTGTTCGATCGATTCAAGGGAACCATCAGCACAGGCATTAGCTATTCAAAAGCCAGTGAGATCCTTCAGTTTGACTTCGAAGGAAACATACAATACTGGACAGATAAGAGTATGCTGGAGGGATTTTATAATATTATCCTCACAAGCGAACAAGCTTCAGAACTTACACAGAGACAAACTGGTGGAGCAACCTACCACAAGCTACTTGCAAATAAATGGTTCCTGCAGGGCAGAATCCTCGGAGAAAGTAATTCTGAGTTTCTCCTGGATCTAAGGACTACGTTAGGACTTGGGGGTGGAAATAATATCATCTACAACAGCAAATCCACCCTGTATATTGGATCAGGGCTATTAATCAATAAAGAATTCTCAGCAGATCTTGAGCAAATGAACCTTGAAGCGATCCTGATATTTGATTACTCCCTATATTTACTTGATTCGCCTGAAATCCAGTTTAATTTCAGGGGTACTCTGGTCCCAAGTTTTAATAGATGGGGACGCATGAGATCCGAGATCAATGCCAGTCTGAAGTGGGAGTTAGTAAATGATTTTTACATCAAAGGCTCCTTTTACAACAGTTTTGACAACATGCCCCTGTCGGGAGTGGACATTCGTGATATCTGGGGGGGAAGCATTGGATTAGAATATAAGCTGTAGTATTTAGAAGGGATATCCAATAGCAATATTAAAAACCAGCTCGTCCTTTCTCCAACTCTTGTTAAGGAAATTTATATCACCCACTGTCCATCTGCTTCCTTGTTCAAGATAGGGTTTATACAAGGGCCAGGCAAGATCCAGGCGAAGTACAAAGAAATCGGCATCCAGCCTGAAACCAAAACCGCTTCCCATTGCCAGTTCTTTATAGAACCTGTTCCATCTGAATTCTCCTCCCGGTCTCTCAGGTTCTTCATTCTTTAGCCAGACATTTCCAGCGTCCAGAAAAATGGCTCCCTTCAGCATCTTGATGATGTCATACCTATATTCAACACTGGATTCGATCAGTATATCTCCAGTCTGATCTATTTCGATATTTTCTTCAGGTAACTCAAAAGACCCCGGACCAACAGAGCGGGAAAGAAATGCCCTTACGCTGTTAGTACCACCGGCATAATACTGCTTTATGTAGGGCATGATATCTGAATTCCCGAAAGGTAATCCAATTCCGGCAATGGCTTTCGTAGCTATTGTCCCATGTTCACCTAGTTGAAAATAGTACCTGAATTCAGTCCTTACCTTTATATATTGGGCATAAGGAACCCCCAGAAGTTTATAAGGATCATCCGGCAAAATCGGATCGGTGCCAGTAAGGTTGTTTAAAAGGTAGAGGCTATTTCCTGAAGTTTCCAACATCGTTGACAAAAAGTAGGAAGCTTTATGCTCCTTATTCATCAGTCTGTCAACCAATAACGAGAAAGAACCACCAAAAATGAACTGGTCCTCGAAACTTTTTGCCACGCTTGGGTTTTCCCCCAGGTACTCCTCAAATAGATCTGTCTTGTTAGTAGTCCGGGTGAAAGACAAACTTGGGATCTTTACCTGGTATTGCAAATTCCCCCTTCCTCTAAAATTATAGCCATAGGAAGCATAGAAGGACTGTAGTGAATAATACTCGATGCGTCTGAACAGATCAAAGCCCCCGGTAGCGATTGTATTTCCTGAGTTTACATTATTCCGATCAAGGAGGGAAGGAATGATCCTCGGTAGCTTTAATTCAGCATCGAGACCAATCCGGTAGGAACTCTTGCTGGTTCCACCTCCTACCTGGAATTCTACACTTCCCTCGAGACTCACTGACAGCTGCTCCGCACCACCAAAAATGTTCCTGTTCTGATGACTCAGCTTGAGGAGAGGACCCACATAATTTGTATATCGGGCAACCGCATCCAATTCTCCGCTGATTGACTTCTTCTTTTTCGGTGTAAGATAAAAATAGGAATTCAGGAGATTCTGACCGGAATCCTGTATAAATTTAAGAGTCTGATTCTTGTAAACACCAAGATCCATAAGGTTTTCAATGGAAGCATAGTGTTTAGTTCTGGAATAGAGGCTCCCTGGTAACAGAGCTATTTTGCTGAGAATTACTTCTGGCTTGAAGGCGTGATTATCTGAAATATAAGTATAGGAAGTAACTAAACTGCTGTCCGGATCATAATCCATCAAGCTGTAGTCATCAAAAACGTAGATCTGGGCGATCCTCTGTGCATGAAGTGCATTGTCCGGAGCATCCTTTTTCAGGCTCAGTCGAAGTTGTACCTGGTAAGCTTCCTTGCCAGTATCAGCATTGAAGAGGAAATGATCATTTCTCAGGTAATAATAACCTGAATCCTGAAGCAATTTTGTAATTCTCTCTCTTTCATTGATCAAAACCTCCAGGGAATAGGGATCCCCTTTCCTGATCAATGAACCTTCTCTGGTGCTTTGCAAACTTCTCTCTATTGCAGAACTGTCTGTTGGATAACTTAGATCCGTAAATACTGATTGTTTACCAGGATGAACAAGATAGTGGATGATGCCTTTGCGCTTTTTACTCTGTTTGACGATGTGTACCTCCGGTTCAAAATATCCATTATTGGAAAGACGGTTCAGTAATATCTCCCGAACCTGTTCCGGATCTACATTGCTCATAGATACAGGAGCACTTCCTGCAGTATATTTCATCCAGTGCCTGATTCCCTTTTCACTTTTCACTTCACCTGCAATATTATAGAATGAGAGTGATGGTCTCATCCACAGAAACTTCTGATTGGGAATGGGGTCGATTACTTCGCCAAGATCTGAATTCAAATACGTCATGCTCTTATCTTTATCCTCCATTGAAATAACTACTTCATGCTTCGTCAGCAAAGGGTCATTCAAACCAATATTTTTCATTCCTGTGCAAGCACTCATCATGATAACAAGCAGAAACGAGAGTACAAAGCATTCCCATAGATGCCTCTCAGTGAAAAGAAGACCTCTCACTATTTTCCATACATTTCTAACTCCCATCATACTGACTCTCCCTTTTGCGTACTGCTAATATTTCTTCTTATTTACTTTTTCCTTTTTACGAATTTGATCATATTCCTTGATGAAAATCAGTGCTATTCCACTGGTGTTTATATCCTTAAATAACATGTCGTAAGAAGATTTTGTAAATAGTTTTAATTTCATGTTGGATTGCTTCCCGATATCATAGATAATAGCCATATCATAGGCATTGGTTGAAGATTCCGGGGACTTATTGCTGATATCAAATGATTTTCCCGCCTCAATGGTTACTCGTTCATTAAATATTAATTTGGAATATCTTATGTCCATCGTCGTTGTGATGTTATTGTTATCGCCTTCCCCTGAAAGATCCTGAAAACTTTGCAAGCCCACCTGAAAATCACCTCCTTTAATAATTTGACCGGAAAGTTTATTTAGCTCCCTGGATAAAAGACCATTCAGGCTGGTAGTCGCCGCCGAAGTTGCCAGTGCGGTGCCACTGGAAAAGCCGGCATTATTTGATTGTTCGGGAATAAATGTATTCAGGGCAAGCAAACCAAATATCTGTTGTGTAAGCAGCGACTCATTTCCTGCTTCATGTAGTCTTTTCAGCTTTTCATCGACCAATGGAAGTGCCGACCTTTCTTCATCCTCAAGGTCAATTTCAAATTGAAGAATGAGATCATCAGGCTTTCCCCCGATACTCATTTTAATCATATATGGAATTGGACGGGCATACTGTTTTCTATCTTCTTCCCCAACGTAAGTAAGCTCATTAGCCACCAGACCTAAAGATGCAGTACGTACAAGGTTCGTGGCGCTGATATTGAGATCGGGATTTTCAAATTCTCCGGCCCATGCAACAGTACTTCCTTCGGTAATTTCAAATGTTTTTCTCACCAGTGAGTAGTAGGAGACTTCATACAGTCCTTCCACAATACCAAATGATCCATAGAGCCTTGGTTCACCGCTTTCATCAAGTTCGAAATCCAGGTCACCATTGCCCCTAATGCTTATAAAGTCACCAGACCTCGGATCAATGTCCAGCCTAAAATTTGCTGAATCGCTGATATTGAGCTGAGCACTTAAATGAATACCCTTCAGAGGCGATAACAGTGTGTCTACCAGGGGATCAACAGTTCCTGTATTTTTCAAGGAGTCGCGATCATTAGCACTGCCAAAATCAACAATCCCCTCGTGAGAAACGAGACCGATCTTTTTTGGAGGAAAGATATAGGTCAGGTCGGTTCCTGAAACAATGTCAATCTTGCTGTCAATTAACAGTTCAGACACGGTGCCACTGATCACTGCCTGCATATTGGTGATTAATTTCCCATATATTCCCGGATCACTTCCTGATTCCTTGTCCAGCAATGCAAATCGCCTGCTATCCAGCTTGATGTCCACATCGATCTTGTTAACTTCATTTAGTCCTATAGAACCGTTCAGAATAAATGGTTGCTTGTTCCGATCGCGAATGGTAAATTCCTCAAGTATCAGTTTCCTGCCATCAAGGAGTATCTTCTCATCAGCAAGCTGATATCTGTTTCCATAATTTGAAGTTTCAACAAATACATTTTTAAGTGACAGGAAACCTGTTGACTGGAGATCCCGGGTCTTTCCTTTAATCCTGATATCGGCATGTACTTCTCCCCCGGCTTCGATGAATATATCACCAGAAACTTCCTTAAGGATGCTGAGATCAGTAATATCCGCTTTTAGTCTTGAATCCAGTTCAGAATGCTCAAAACCGGCTGACAAATACTCCCCCTGGTATATGAGCTGATTCTCACCTTTCTCCATTTCAATGGAAAAATTGATAGGTTCATCCGCTAATGAATTCAATAATATACCGACATCTCCGATCTCATGCTGACCAATCCGCAGGTCGCTTACTTGTAGATCAATGTTCATTGTCTCCTGACCCAGCACCATCTCCCCATTTAAGCTTCCGTCCAGAAGAGCATTTTCTTTGTTTAATATGGCACTAAGATTTGACAACTGATAGTTGCTGGATTTTATCCTGATTCTTTTGTCTGCATTGATCTCCAGCTGTTCATCAAATCGCTGAAGCCGCATATCACCTTTGAGCTTTCCGTCTGCACCTATGAGCATCATGCCTCCATCGGCAACGGTCCATTCATTATAGTTCAGTATGATGCTTTCATCCATGAAGTCAAACTGCCATTCATTCTCTTTGCTATTGTCGATCCCGAAAGTTATTTTATATTTCTCTGCATTCAGGCTGTCTCTGATACTAACAGTATTTCTGAGTTCTTTCTTTTGCAAATACCCTGACAACATTATGTGATCGATCTCAAAAGTATCATAAATGAACAAGGGAAGCTGCAAGTTGTACTGCCAACTGTCCGGGCTGGCTTTCAGAAATGCTGTGACTGAGTCTACTTGCATCGATCCATAACTCATGGATGGAATATACATTGCCAGATCGTAGAATCTTTCGGGCCCATCCAGCCTTCCAAAGGCAAAATCAGCATCAATGAGCCCAGCCATACCCTTGGGATCCTCGTAATCCAGTACCTGCGATATATCCAGATCTGCAATATTCATTTTGAGATGTCCGGAATAGATGTCTTCCTTTTTCTCCCACTCAAGTGCTGTGATTATGTCTGTACCGGGATGATGACTCTCCATCTGAAAAAATCCTGCAGACCCCTTTTGAACAGCTGTCAAATCGATCGCCCGATAAGGATAGCTACGATATTCCAGGGAGCTTATATGGCTGCCTATGGCAAATTCGATTTTGTCTCTCTCATATCTCCTCAATTCAATATCTGCAGTCATATTTACTTTGCTAAGTTCACTGGTGGGTATAAAATCCTCAAGATCGAGATCCTGAAGCTTAAGCTGAGCCGTGATTTGGTCTGCATGCTCATTCGTACAATATTTGAAAGATCCTTGAAGTTGGCCCTGGCCTTTTTTCAGGAATAACTCAGCATCGATTGTATCCTTTCTTCCTGCTATCCCCCCGTGAAAGGATAAGCTATGCCTGAGATCGATCTGCTCCGGGAGCAAATTGGTACTCATAATCCTTCCACTTCCCTTTTGCGATAGGAATGCTGAGTCTATCTCAACCTGATAAAGCCAGTCTTCCGGCTCAAATGGATTCAAGAGCCTTCCTCCGGCAACAATGAAACTTGAATCTTTTGCATGGAGAACGAGCTCTTGAAGATCAAGGACATCAGCATTTACACTAAGATCGAGATCCATTTCAATAGATGAAGGTAATAGCGTATCCGCAATGGATGGTCCGAAGTACTGCTGCAGATCTTGCAGGCTGATATCTGCATCATGGATACTGAGATTATAATTGTCACTACTACTTGTTTTCAGAACCGGGATATCTTCTGTTCTGCTTCTGGACAAGTTGGCTGAGATATAACTATTTTCAGTACGGATTAAAAGCTTATTGAGTGTAACATTTTTCCGATTACCATGAGCTTGTCCGGATAAGCGAAGAGAACCAAAATCGAGAAGATTTTTCACATAGACATGATGGATCTGAATGGCGAGCGTGTCGTCTGAGAGAAACAATTCACTCATATCAAGGCTGATCTCATCCAGGTTGACATGATTGTATGCCGGGATTCCAAATTCTGTTCTTACCTGCTGAATATCTAATGATTGGACATTACATTCAAATTCCTCTAAACCAAGATGGAAATTCTCTGAACCAAATTCTCCATATAACAGACTAGCTGAATTGATATTAGCCACGATCCTGTTTCCTGACCCATGATCCGTCAATTGAAAATCTGTGTTCCTGATGTTGATCCTCTCGCTCATTACCAGAAGTGGGTCTAGTTTCATGTCTGTGAAATTGAGCTTCATGCTTCCAATGGCAAAATTCATCTCAAGGCTGTCACGGAGTATTTCAAGGTGAAAAATCAGGTCCTGCAGCTTAACTTTCTGAATGTCAAAAGTCCAGGAGTCTTTGCCTCCCTGCTTATCTCTTTTCTCTTTTTCAGGCTTATTGAAGGCTTTAGTGAGGAAGTCAATGTTTCCAATGTGATCATCATCTCCCAGAATCAGCTTAAGCCGGCTATCCTCAATCAACAAGCGATGAAGAGTAATTTGCTTTCTAAGCAGTGGAAAAACGGCAATGTCTGCTTTGATCCGTCCCACTTTCATGAGGGTGTCTCCTTCCTTGTCAGCCAAAAAAACATCCTCTGCAATTAAGTTTGAAAACATCCTCAAACGTAATTTTGTTATCTGCACTTCTGTGTCGAGTTCAACTGAAAGTCTTGTTTCAGCTTTACTGACAAGACGATCCTGAATCCAGACAAACTGTACGCTTAAGGATAATAAAATAATCAGCACAAGTCCAATCAGAAATATGCGCAAAAGAAGCTTCCCAAAGCTCTTAAGTATATTATATATAATATGTTTATTTTGCTTTGTGATACTACAACTGATTATTAACTTGAAAATAATGTAATATAATCTCCTAAATTTACTAATTTTAGTCTTATTATTACTTTGTCCGTAAAGACCGTTATTATACTTTGTATTTATACTGAACAAAAGTGATATAGAGATGTTTATATTAGGAAATATATATAAGATTAGTGACAAAAAGCGCTGAAGAGTTGGGAAGAATAGCCCGGAGTACCTTTTATCGCAAAGAGTCCTGGTAAAATCAGGAAATTATTATTTGGTAAAGATTAAAAATTTAAATACTTGTATCTATGAAATTCAAAATAGGAGCATATTTATGTTTGGTGACGGGATTGCTTGTTATCCTGTCAACAGGATGCAGAAATGAAGAAGAGCTCACTCCGGAACAGTTGACGAGGGCTGAGATCATGGCCAACGAGGAAGTCCTGCAATCAAATGATTGGAATGTTCAGGATCTTCGTGTGACTGTAGCCTATGAAATCCCCGCCATACCTTTACTCGTGAATGTCGCTAATGACAACGGAATGGTGATGCCTGGTGTGTATGATTCGTATGCAATTTTTGGAAATAGTGATTTGCAGTTGAATCATACATACAATTTTACCAGGGATGATGTCATGCTCGATAGCAACGGACTCGGTGAATTTCACAAGGTCGGCGGCTACTTTCTCTTGAATCTGACTGACATGCGCCTGAACCTGCTTAAGACAGATGCGCTCCGCTTCTCCTATAACTACCAGACTGAGGAATCCATCTTTACAATGACCTCAGAGGATGTGCATACTGGACGGGTATCGGAGGCTGTGGACCAACTGGTGATTGACGCCTTACTTTCAGGAAATCTGGATGACTTCTCAAGTTCCGTAATTTCCTTTATAGGTAACAACGAGCACATAGCTGAACTTATTGAGAGCTTCCTCTATGACTTGATCCATGGAAAAATTGCAGAAATCAGCAATAACCCTGAGAAAAGCGCTGAACTCCTGGCCAACAAAATCGTTGAGCTACTTGAGGAGGTAGATTGGGAAACACTTATATATGATGCAAGTCTTAGCTTGCTCGAGAGTTTACAGGTTGATGATCCGGAAGCAACTGCCGAAGTACTGTCGCAACGCATAAGCGATAAGATCAGTGCATCGTTCAGTAGTGAGTTATTATATGATATGCTACTCCCTGTACTGGAAACTTTTGAAGAAGAAAGATTGCCTGTACTTGCTACCCGGATCGCTGAGCTTGTATACACAGCAATCACTGTAGTACTGAGCGAAGAGAACATTTACAACAAAATTTATCCAATATGGGAGCAGTATTCAGCCGTCGATTCTTCCGCTATCCTGGCTCTTAGCGATACACTGGCTGGAGTTGCAAGTAGCTATTTCTTTGCAGCCGATACACTCGCTGAAAAACTCATGCCATTTGTTGCCAAGATTGATGAAACAAAAACATTTAAGCTCGGTGAATTATCGCAGGAGATCATTGATTCAGTTTTGGTCCCAACGGTGGACAGACTAAACGGAGCTTTCCCGGGATTGGATCTTGAGCCTGACTATGCTTCGATCAAGCCAGTCATTACAAGTGTCCTCACTGCCCTGAAGGTAGCAATAGGAGCCTCATCTGTTGAAGAACTCTCTGCGACCCTTGCGAATTCGATCATCGGGATTATGAATGTTGCCATAGAAAAGGGATTTGAAAAAGCCTTTTTCAGACTTCAGGAAATCCCCTCCGAACAAGCTTCATCCGTGTTGGCTGCCTGGATCAGTAATCTGGTAGAAATGACAGAGACAATAGTTGTAGATTTCATTGAGGCTAAATTGAATGAAGTATTTGAACACTTTGAAGCAGATGAAAGTGCAGTCATGCTCTCGGAACTCATTCATAACAAGCTAGTAAAAGTATTTAGTGAAGAAAATATTTATCAGTTTGTCCTGCCAATTCTGGTGACATTGAAAGAAGCTGATGCTGAAAAGATCTCAGAAGAGATCGCCGATTGGATCACTGATTCCGATATCATCTCTGACAATCTTAGCCGGGAAGAACTGGTCGCCGGTATCTCAATGGTCATGGAACAGGTACTTGGGGACATGGATCCGGATAATGTTTCAGAACAATTGGTTGATCTTTTACTGCAGAATGATCTCGTAACAAATCTGGATGGAGTCATCCTTTCAAAGGTTTTAGAAATCAAAGCATATCAATTATTTCTGAAAGTTAAAAGAAATATCAATTCTATAGAGAAGATTGAGATTACACTTATTCAAAAATAAGAACCTGGGAAAAATACAATTATGAAAAAAAATATTATTATCCTCGTATTAATTCTCGTTGCCAGTGTACATACCCAGGGACAGTATTCTCAGTTACAGCTGGGGGATACAACCAAATCCGCATATCCATACAAGTTTCCCATTTTAGGTGCTGCTGCATATGACCAGGGATTTGACCTGCCATTGCCTGTAGGGATTATGGTTAACTATTTCTATGCCAACCAGGGGATCCTCATTCCGGATGTGGCAGTCGGATTTTCTGATGGAATTCTTCCAACGATACCGCTTACTGATCTGACCCGTATAATTGATTTTGAATATGTCAAATCAACAGTGAATTCCATCAATATACGACCAGATCTTTGGATATTTCCTTTTCTTAATATTTATGGAATTTTTGGTAAGAGCTACGCCACTACAGAAGTGAAATTGAGTTACCCGGTCGAATTTGTTTCCTTAACTAAGATGGAAGGTACAAGTTTTGGATTTGGAACAACAGGTGCATTTGGAGTGGGTAAATACTTCATTGTAGCAGATGGTAACTGGGTGTGGTCGAACATGTCAAATTTCGAGGATCCGGTGAAATCCAAGGTTCTGTCGGCCCGTATAGGACGCGCTTTTAAGTTCAGCAATAATCCTGAACAAAACGTTGCTCTCTGGGTGGGTGGCATGCGGATCAGAATGGGGGGGATAACACAGGGAACCATTTTCCTGGGTGATCTATTTCCTCCGGATGCAGATCAGGTAAAAAATGATTTGGTTGAAGATTATTGGGCCTGGTATGAGGAAATTGATCCGGTAAAACAACAGCTCGCCAATAAATTACTTAATCCAATTGCTGACAACCTGATAGAAGCCGATGGTAGTGGCACTGTGGAATACAAGATCACCAAAGAACCTGTGATGGAATGGAATATCATAGTGGGAGGCCAGTTTCAATTGAATAAGGCGATCCAGTTACGCACGGAACTTGGTATTGTTGGAGATAGAAAATCGCTATTGCTTTCTGCCAACTATCGCTTTGGCATTTAAACTAATTTAGAATTCAGCATGACAAGAATTCGCGTCAGTTTGCTCTCACTATTTCTCTTCTCACAATTTATCCTTTTGCACGGACAGAAAAATGTCCAAATGTTCAGGGATTCATTGGACCAGGCATTTGATGTAAGTCAATGGCTCAGTCAGGCATATGGCTTCTTTCCTGTCAATTCAATCATCACGGAACCTGCTCTTGAGTTCGGAGCTGCGGGAGGATTGTTATTCATCAACAGGAAGTACGATGACTCAGGTAAGCCCAAAAAAGTCCCTCCGGATATCATCATGCTTGGCGGTTTATACACTTTATCGCAATCCTGGAGTGTAGGCGGAGGCTACAAAGGATATTGGATGGAAGATCGCATCAGGTATCAAGGTGCAATCGGTTATGGTGACTTCAATTTGAATTACTATCGGACTGGTTTTTTAGGGAATGAGCGCGTTTTTGCGATGAATCTTGCAGGATTTGGGCTAGTACAACAATTAAGCTACCGACCCTTTCGAATACCCCTGTTTGTTGGCTTTAAATACTCCTATGCCAAAACAATTGCTGGGTTTGAAGAAAATATTCTCACGATTCCGGGTGTTGACCCACTGAAATTAGAGACAGGTTCCGGAGGATTGGGACCTTTGATTATTTTCGACTCCAGGGATAACACCTTTTCTCCGGATAAAGGACTACGTGCTGAATTGGCATCTCAGTTCTATAATCCGAACTTTGGAGGTCAGTCGGAATACTTAAGAGTAAATGCCTTAGGTCTCTTTTATTTTCCTCTAAGCAGCTCAATCTATGGGGGAATAAGGCTGGATGCAAGATATGTGACTTCAGATGTGCCATTCTATAGCATCCCATTCGTTGATCTGAGAGGAGTCCCGACACTGCGATACCAGGGAAATATGGTCTTCGTAATCGAGACCGAGGAAAGATGGGATTTTACAAAACGTTGGAGCATTGTTGGATTTGCAGGTCTTGGGAAAGGTGTACTTGCGGAAAACAATTTTACCGACTCTGCCACTGCATGGAATGCGGGACTTGGATTTAGATATCTGTTCGCACGCGCCTATAAACTAAGGGGAGGAATTGACCTGGCCAGAGGACCGGAAAATTGGGCCCTGTACATTACATTTGGCAGTAGTTGGGGAAGGCTATAATACGATACAAATAATTTATAATTTATAATTTAATACTATGAAAAAGATCATTTTATTGTTAATGGCAGTATTTATTACGTCTACAGGTTTACTAAGCCAAAGCCAGGATGACGAAATGAAATATTACCAGGCTCTGTTCGGCATGGAAAAGATGCTGGTTGTTGCCCAATTTACTGAAAAACCCATGGATGATATTTTCTGGGAAGCTTATGAGGAATATGAAGTTTCGAGAAAGAACCTCGGAACAAACCGTATAAACCTACTGGAGGAGTATGCGGAGAATTATGAAACTTTGAGTGATGAGAAGCTGGAGTCAATAATGAAAGATGTGATGAAGCTGAATAAAAATCTTGATAAACTCATTAGTAAATATTACAAGAAAATAAAGAAAAGTTCCGGAGTGAAAGTGGCCACCCAGTTTTATCAATTGGAAAATTATTTTCTTAGTGCCATTCGCTTAGAAATCTGGTCCGCCATCCCTTTTATCGGAGAATTTGAATAAAAAAAAGAGCGGCTGTTGAGGCCGCTCTTTTTTTTTACTTTTCTGTCAGAGATTGTATTGTTCCTCCTTTGATTGACTTGTTGATCTCTCCCATTTATGCTGGAATTGCCAGCACAATGAAATATACATCAACCGCGGACTCTGGTATCTCCCCAGGTTAGCTACGTTTAGTGGATCATTACTTACATTTTCCTTCCTGATATAATCTGTCAGATAATAACGAAATTTCACATTGAAACCTTTTGGAAATTGTATACCGGCAAAAACTGAAGGTTGCAAAGCATATATATCTCTTGGAAACCAATCCAACCTCTTTACTTTTGGCCCGGATCTGGAGTGTGATTCCCACCATTTATGTTTGGCGACAAAGGCCCACTCCATTTCTCCCCCGCCAAAAAAGTACATGTGGTTGCTGAAAGAACCAATCTTCAGAGCCAAAGGGATACCAACATTATATGTTCGACGAATCACCTTGTAGTTCTGATAGTCGTCAATAGATGTTGGATTACTGATTCTTGGTAGTCTTTCATCACTTATGTATCCCACATTGCGAAGTGATGAACCGGTAAAAAACCCAATATTATCAGAGAAATCAGTGTGAATATACTGACCCAGGTGCAGAAAAACGGTCCACCGTGTCGGATTATAGTCAATTCTAGCCAGGGGGTAGGCCTGCATATAGGCATCAGTAAGATTTACATCTGCCCGGGAAAAGATCATCTCTCCGCTAGACACTGTATATATTTTCTGAGCATAAATGTTTAATGAGCCACAAAACAAAACAATACTAAATGCAATAAAAACTTTCCTTCTTTTCATGCTTTCAAGATATTTAAATGTCCTTATTATCTGTATTAATGAATAACAATATTATCTTCCCTTTGCTAATATAAAAAAAATTGAGTTATTTTAATCTAAATATATAGGAAAATGAGAAATACATTGATTATCAGCGTGATTGCTTTACTCATTAGCAGTTGTAGCTCTACAAAATTATTGGTATCCATGTCACAAGAAAATCTTGTTCCCAAATCATATTCAAATCTTGGGGTTGCAGCCCTTTTTCCTGATGATGCGAACAGACTTCTGGTGGAAAACGCGCTTGCTGATGAATTCACAAAAAAAGGAGTGCATGCAAGCATCACCTTTCATTCTTTTCCCCTTGCAGGCAAAAGTGAATTAATCGAAAGTCTGGATGTTGAACCCGGAGTAATGAAAAAGATGGTTGTTGAAAAGATTAAACAGAATCAGATAGATGTCTTGCTGATCATCACCCTTCTGGATAGCCGCTTTGAGGAACGTTTTGTGGATAGCAGAATGGTTGTATCACCCTATTATGACGATACCATGCCCGTCTATAATCAAAGATATTATGACTATTATGCAAATATATACTCTCAAACTTACACCCAGGGATATTATACCATTGATGCCACTTATGTGCTCGAAGCAAACCTCTACGATATTGAGTCAGAAAACCTGATCTGGACCGGACAATCAATAACTGAAAATATTGATTCGATTGATGACGAAGCAGAGAAATTTGCCCGGTTGATTGTGCAAGAGATCCTGGAGAGAAAAGTGATCCTGAAGAGTAATGACTAATTATTAAGAATTAAGCAGGCTAGATATGGTTTTATAATAACTGTAAGCAAAAGATATTTTGTATCTTTGACATAATAACAAATCCAAGAAAAAATGAAAATTCGTTCCCGATTACTAATTGTGACTTCTGTAGTTATGACAATAGCTGTTTTTATGTTCAGCTGCAAGTCAGGTACAAGTGGTGAAAAGGCTGACACTGATAAACAGGAAACAGATAAAATTGAGACTTTTAAGAATGAGGTCAGCAAGGTATCTCCCAATATGAGAAATATATCTGATATTGCAGTCTTACTGGAGACGGCAGGAGTGGACTATGTTCCTTCACTTGTTAATGATCCTTCAAATGTTGACCAATATATGGTATCTCCTGAAATGGTCGGGCTTCATTTGGGAATGTATATCTCAGATGTCGTGTACTCTATTTCTTACAACCAAACAGAAGCTGCTCAGGGCAGCCTGGATGCAGCCGTTGACCTGGCAGATTATCTGGGTTTAGGAGATGTGTTTGCATATTTTTTTGTTGCAAGATTTGTTGCTGACGACCTCTCAACCAATGATTCTATCGTCGATCAAATGCACAGTGCCTTTGAGAAGGTTGAAGAAGTGTTATCCGGAAAGGATCAGGCAAGAATTGCACTGGCCATTTTGGGGGGCAACTTCATTGAGAAACAATACATGCTACATTACATCATTCATGAATATCCCGGCGAAGATATTCCCGACGATGTAAAACTATTGATGTTAAGAAACCTGCTTGTGATTGTTACATCGCAAGAAGAAGCGTTTAAAACATTTGTCGATCTGATCGATAGATATTCAACTGAAGAAACCAACATTTTTCTACTTCCAAAAATCAAGAGGATTACTGCCCTCTATGCCAGTATGACTATAGAAGAAAATATTCAGGAGATTTCATCTGATCAGATTTTTAAAAACGAAAAACTGTTGGAAATCAAAGCAATCATAACAGAGATACGCGAAGATTTCATCGCAGGCAAGATCTAGAATATTATAGATTTGTGTCTATGATACCACATCTAAAATCCTTAGTCCTTGGCCTTGCGTTTTTGATGGTTATCGGAACGGCCAGATCACAAACAAACCAAGATACCGCAACAAACTACAAGAATACTATAAAGATTAACCTTGCGGCATTCTATTTCAGAAATATTTCCCTTTTATATGAACGTCAGATAAATGATCATCTTTCCTTTAACATTGGCGGTGGATTTAAATGGGGTGGAAACATCCCTAAAATTTTCGGCCTTGGGGATTTCATCATCACAAGTAATACAGGTGGCCTCCAGGGATATTCATTGACTCCGGAGTTAAGATATTTCTTTAATAATTGCGATTGCCAGGGAGCAAATACCGGACTGTACGCCGGAGTCTATTCAAGGATGACCAATATGTATGCTGATTTGGAATTTCATTATTGGGATGGGATGTCTTATATCGATGGTGGTGGATATGCTGAGCTTACTGAATTTGGGATGGGCTTCCAGGTGGGCTATCAGTTCCTTATTAGTGAGAGAATCATTGTGGATATGATGTTCATGGGACCCCGTACTTCCCATAACAGACTGAAAATGAATATTCATTCGGATTACGCTGCTCAGATCATTCCACTTATTGAAGAGGAACTTAATCGAAGACTGCAATCCCTTGGCATGAACCCTGTTGACATACCCATTACAACAGATTTTAAAGTGGATTTCCGACTCAACTATTTCCGTTATGGGATATCGCTGGGTTACCGATTCTGATTCGGAAAGAAAGACCTCGATTGTACTCTACTTAAAACACCTCATTTATACCAAAATAAAATCCGGAGGCACCGTATTTACCCATCGCATAATCCAAAGACAGGTTAGCCCGGGAGTTCTTGTCAATCATTATCCTCAATCCTACACCATAGCCATAGTCAATATAATCAAACAAACCGATATCTCCCAGTTCGTTACTGACAGTACTGAAATTACTAAACAAAACCAATCCAAAGGTCTCTTTAGTTTTCTGTAATGGGACACGATATTCAATTTCTCCATACATCATATTCTCACCCCTGAACCGGCCCTGGGTATAAGCACGGCCAGATCTCCCGAATTGATCCCAGCCAATAGCCGGTAAATCCAGATAGGGCACATCGCCACTTGTGACAAACCACCCATAAGTCCAGAATCCAATCATATGTCTCGGCCTTTCCTGATCCAGGTGAATGTAATCACGGTATTCATACCACAATAGAGTGGAGTTTTTATCGCTTCCCAAAAAAGAGGGATTTATTCTTAAGTTTATAAATGCGTACCTGCCCTTGTATGGGTTAATTGCATTATCCCGGCTGTCATATAAACCGTTTATAGAAACTCCTGAACTCCTGTATTCAAGAGTACTGAACCCCTTGGCCGTATTGTAAGCATAATGACTTGTAATTGAATCACCATCCAGATTCAGTAGATTATCATTGATTTTCGAATGATTGTCATAATGGAGTCCCAGTCCAACATATACATAAGAATCCTTCACACGCCTTAGCACAGTTTCATGGAAGCGGAAATAGTTGAACTCCATCATCTGTGCATCAGGTATTGGCTCCGAAAACAGATTATCAGAATATTCAATCCCCTCTCCGATTGGCTTTGCAGATTGAGGACCCGTTCCAAGCCCATAAGTAGGCTGTGATGTTATAAAATATCTCATGTCACCCATCAATATCCATCTATCTCCGGAAAGGAAAACCGTGGACTTCAGTGTTAATATGAGCTGCTTCTTTGTGGTATATATAAATGTACTCAAAGCAGATGAAATCCTGGTATCACTTTTATCACCAAAATACCCACTGGCACCAGGAGCCACTCCATACATTAATCCTGTAGTCGGAGAAAAGGCAATTACGGGTAGAGGGATAATAGCTATTTTCTTTTCTACATTCTCTTTTGGGTCTTCTGTTTCCTCTTCCTGGGCGTAAAGCGAACCATGAGGTAACAGTGTTACTAAAAATAGCAGAAATCCATAGTATATTACAAGCTTCTTCATGATCATTCGAATTTTAAGTTTACTAGTAATTCTTCGTTAATAAAAACAGCTATTCGTGTCAATTATTCCTACTCAATAGTTTAATATCAGGCATTTTCCATGATTTGTCATAGTACGTTTCCAATGGTCCATATAATCTCATATACACAAAAAATCCTTTTTCGGGATTTGACTGAATCCAATTATTTTCATAACCATCTGGAGCATCCGGACCAACAAAGACTTTGTATGAACCGTCTTCTTCTACATGAACACTTTCTCTGGCAGAACTGATGTCAGACTTTCCCTGGTCATTTAAGATGATACATCTGGAATCATTGTCATAAACTGTGATAGACCAAAATTGATTGGCTGGCGCATCCTTAGGTACAACAATCTCATAAGAATTTTTACCATCTAACCACTCTTTATTATCATCAATATAACTCGCCAGGTATTTTGAACCTCGTCCAACATTATTAAGCACCATTCCTGCTGATGTAGTAATAGCCTCATATGTATAAGATGCAATTTCTTTGACTTCATAATAGTTAGGATGCATGTGATCCAGGTACTCCATGTTTAATATGTATAACCAATTTCTATCTGGCCAATGTTTTTCTTTGTAGGATTCTCTGCTAAAAGTATTCACCATGGCAATGGCGTTTCCCATTTCCTCAGCTTCTATAAGTATGTTTTTTTGAAGTTCAGAAGGCTCGAATAGTTTTCCTTTTTCAATGCCAACCTCTCTAAGCTGAGTTAAAATAAACCGATTTCTATCTACTACCGGCTCATTTTGAAGCACCCGATTTAAATCTTCCCAGTATTCCATGCCATGAGGTTGGTTCCCCATCCATTGTGGATCTTCCGTAGCCTGAATGAATTTCTGGTTTTCAGCAGATTCACCAACTTTATACAATTTATGCGCTTCAAGTGTTTGTGTATATTCATCTCCCTTTAAACCTATAATGCGTGTCCCAACTAAAACTAAATTACTCGTTGACTTCACAACATAATCTGCATTATGATTAGCAGGTACTTCAGATTCAGGTCCGAGCAACAGATATTTTCCTCCCTTACCTTTATCTGGACCAACCACACCTAAATCAGATTGTGGAGATTGGTAAATGCTTTCAATTAAGCCTCCAATGGGCCCTGCAGGAATTTCAATATAGTAGCTTGATTTTGATAAATCTACAAAGCTCATTACATATGGTGTTGTTGTATTGGCTGTGATAATCGGCACTTTAGTTAATCTGTTTTCGTAAATCAACCAATCACCATATACAGCTTGTTGAAGGAAACCCTTATGCCATTGCTCTAAACCTACAATCGGTAATGCATATTCATAAGCTGAAATAGCTTTGATGCGCATTTGTTCTTCTTTAATTGGCTCAATAACTTCAGGAGATAAATAGCCATTGTCGTCAAATTTTATAATAGATGAACCTGAGTTGCTATTATCTGTATTCTCTGATGGTGGAATTTCATTGCACCCAAAAATAACTATTAAAAGAATTGATGCTAATATCGTATTATTTATGATTTTCATGGAACTGTTTATTATGTGGTAGAATTGATTTGTTTTAAATTTATATTTTGTTTTTTATGGTTTGCTGAGGCTTTAGTATACAAGTCAGTTAGCGAAAATACGAGAGAATATTTATTTATAAATTTATGAAATATTATGGATTTATCCAATTCCCTGTGCTGGATTTTTGTCCAGGATTCAAAACCTGCTCACGAGCCTCTTTCCATAAGGAAATATTGAATTTCAATGATTTTTTGTTTTGGATATTCATTTCAATATCTTCCCAGTTTTGCGCTAATTCTTTCCCTCCGAAATGCTTAATGAGGTATTCTGCTGTGTTTACAGGAAGCTTTACAACCGCAATCCAGGTATACATAGCATCTAAGGTTTTTTGAGTGCTTCCGCTTTTTGTACTGGAAACAAATAACTTGAAATAATACTTTTCTGATTGCAGATATGCTGCTCGCTTGGCTTTGAAAAACGTCCATACATTTTTGCCAATTTTAAGGGAGGAATAAAAGAGAATAATTAAGAAGATAATTACCGCAATCAATTCTTTCCAATCCATCTTTAAAAAAGAAAAGGGTTCTTTTCCATTTTCTTCTGATCCCGCATTAAGCGCATTTACCGACAGAGAATCTATAATGGTTTGCAACATGCCCAAATCAGGGTTGGGTTCTACTTGTAAGGTATAGGCTGGGAGTGTTTTTTTGTATTGTTTCTTGCTGATGGGATTCCACCATTTAATCACAATTTCAGGAAATTTCACTGTGCCTTCCTCCTCCAAAAGGTATTGGATTCGGTCGGTACGCGAGGCAGAAATAGTCGTATTCGTTTTGTAGTTTTCCACATCCGAACGCAAGGGGTATTGGCTTACGCCTGAAACAGAATCCCAAATAATGGGTGGAATTAACTCAGAAACCGTATTGCTGACTTTAAGCGATATTTGACGCGTAATCACATCTCCGACCTTGGCTTTACCGGTTTTATTGCTCCAATTATCCCTTGCCATGGTATTATTGGTCACCATCCATTCGGATTTTTTAAAACCTGGCGGAATGGGATTTACCTTGATGCTTCGCTCCTTCGTTTTAACGGTTTGGTTTACGCCGATATAGTCACCTTCATCAGGAGTTTCAACGGTAAATGTAAGCGCAGGAAAAACCACATCTTTGTCTTCGTACGGAAAAACATTGAAATACATAATCACACCTGCATAAGTTTTTCCGTTAATTTGTTTTGAAGTGCTCAGCGACCTAAAATAAACCGTAAAGGCTCCGTTTACCTTGATGTTTCCGGGGTTGATGCCTTTTGTAAACCAGGTGGATGTAAAAATCTCCACACTCACTTCCATAGGTTCGCCTTTAAAAACGGAAGACTTATTGAACTTAATGTTGCTCTGCAAATGTCCTTGTGAAAAGGCCAACTGCGAGAAGAAAATTCCCAAAAGCAATATCCATTTTTTACCTACCATTTATCTAAATTTTTAGGAGGTTCAATGCCTTGCTTTTTCACTTGATGCTGAAATTTCCGCTTTAAAAATAACGCGGGGTCGTCATCTACTTTTCGCATCAATATACTGGATGGGTCCGAATCTCCCGATTCAAAATCATCTGGTACTTCGTCTAATTCTTTGCCCTTGCGGGTTTCAGTTTCAACCGTTTCTTCCAGGCGTTCTTCTTTCATGTCCTCTTCGCTGGCTTCTTGTCCGCCACCACTTAAATCTTCCGGACTGGTGTTTTCTTCATTCTCTGCCTGGCCTTGTTCGGTAAATTCTTGCGCTTCCTCTATATCAATATCCTGCCCATCTCTTAGCTGCTGTATTTCTGATTGATTGCGTTTTGCAACTTCCATATCCGGGTCTAAATTATAGGCTTCTTCAAAAGCTCTCTCGGCCAATTCTAAATTACCGTTTTTGTAGTATGCCAAACCTAAATTGTACGCGCCCAAGGCCGTACTATCTTCACTGAAAGCAATAATAGCTTTGTCGTAATCGCCATTTTTGTAGTAGGCATTTCCTTTCTGTACAGGATTTGTAAACAGATCAGCTGCTTCGGCAAAAAGGCCCTTATCATACGCTTTCTGGCCTTGATAATCTTTGGTGTACCACAAGTCGCTTCCATTAAAATCATCGGTACACGAACTCAGGGAAACCATGAGTAGCAGCGAAAATATCACCCAACCCTTGCGGAACCACATCAGCATAAAAAACGCAAACGGTATTATTAAGAGGTAGCCTTCGTCTTTCCAATCGTCTTCGTTTTTTTCGGCTTTTTTAGTGAATTCCACATTGGACCGAATGCGTTTTGCCATCACAGTAACATCGCTTTTATCAAGCGTCAGCGGATTTATATGTAAGTTTTCGATGCTGTTCAATTGCTTGACAAATTGGTCGTCAAGTGCAGAAATAACAAACTCTCCCTTTTTGTTTTTTACAAAAGATATACCCCGAATTGTGGGGATTTTCGCTCCGCCCGGAGTATTCATTGGCAATATTTCGTAAGTGTTTTCTGTACTGGATGTGCGGCTTTGTAAATCGGTGAATAGTGATTGGTTGATCTCGTCTGTAATGAGTAAAAACGTTGCAGGCGCATCTGAAATACTCGCTACCGAATCTGCTAAATCTAAGGCGGCTTTGGTATTCGTTCCCGGAAACGGCATCACCGATGGCTTGAGTGAATTGATATGCGAACGGATAATTTTGTAATCATCGGTAAGGGG
>JAUUZQ010000063.1 GCA_030589895.1 Bacteroidales bacterium | reverse complement strand
TTTGTCCCTCTAATATCAGGTCTCCAAATATCAATCCTTTATACCCGCTACCTGCGTAGTTCAATTTAACTCCATGCTTGGCAAAATCATCTTCGTATGAATCAATTAATTCCAGGGCTGAGTTCATTGCTTTTGAATTATCACTTTTTAACTGGAAAGTGACATTCATTTTAGCATATTCGTAATCAACAACCTTGTTGAGATTTTCAGGATCTCCTGACATCTCATACAGAAGCAGGTATTGAGCTATCATTGATTGATCATCAGGAATCGTATTGAATTCTTCCTGATCGGCATTCATTACCTTGTTCATTCGCTTGATATAATCGGTAAGCGAAAATGAGTTTCCAACCACTTCCAGGTCATTCACAAGTTGGGTTTGCATCTTATCAGCCAGTTTCAAAACTTCAGGATTTTTGAAGACGTCATTTTCACCCTCTGAATCCAGTATCAGATTAATAGAAGTTGTTCCCCCAAAGTGCTCATTCACAAATTTGTCTGTAAGTACAATATCGCTGTCTTTTTCAAATTTATCCAGGAAGCTGGAATTGATCCAGATCTTCTGCATTCCAACAATAGAAATTATGATCACAGCTGCTGTAACAATAATGGAAACCTTTTTCCGCTTTAAAATTCCTGCTGCAAAGTTGTATGCAAGACCAAAGTCTTTGGCAGGTTTACTTTTACTGGATTTTTTAACTTTCGGTAAACCAAATATCATGATACCTGCCGGAATAAATACCAGAGAAAGTAGCATGGCAACCAATACACCAAATGCTGTAAACAGACCGAAATATTTAATAGGGTAGACCTCAGAAGTAAGCAGTGCAACAAATCCTACAGCTGTTGTAACAGCAGTCATCACTACCGGCTTCCACATATAACGGAGCATATCAATACTTGCTTCCAATTTATCTGCATCTGGTTTCTCTCTTAGATATAATTGCAAATGGCTATACAGGTGTATAGCATAGGCGACCCCTATGGCAATCAGCATTACCGGAATCATTGTTGAAACTGCATATATTGGTATTTTCAGAAGAGCCATCAGGCCAAATACCCATACTGTACTTAACAGCACCACCATTAACGTCAGGATAGTACTCTTTATACTGCGAAGGGTAATAAATAAAACAATAGTAATGATAAGCAATACAATAGGTACCATTTTCTTCATATCGGCGGGACCCAGAATTGCCATTGTTCCTTCAACGATCGGGCGACCTGCAACATGAATTTTAATATCATCTGTTTCAAATAAACCTACCAGTCCCAGTATCTCTTCATAAAACTCCTGGGAAAATACATCATCTTGAATTTCCGCGATAATAACAGTTACAGTTTCATCACTTGCAACCAGGCGACCAAAAATCATCTCGTTTTTTCTGACATTATCTTGTAACTCGCTAATTCCCTCGTCTGTAGTGGGGACGCGTTTGTAAAAGGCCTTGACATCCATTCCATCTTCACTACCTACAATATTGTCTGCAGTATAGAGAGATGTTACATCAGCTTTTTCAATTTCATCCATCTTCTGCAATGTTCTGGTAAGCTGCTTCAGTGTATCCAGTGTTGCAGCGTTGAATATCCCTTTTTGATTTTCAATAGCAATGATGATTCCATCATTAATACCAAACCACTCTTCGGCCTGGTCGCTATACATGAATGCCGGATGATCTTTTGGCATGTATTCGTCAAGATCAGTCTCCATTTTGGATTTTGATTTCATTTGCATGAAAAACATGGCGCTTATAATAATCGTTACGGCCATTATAATCCATGGTGCTTTTAAAAGTTTTGTTAAAATTCGTTCCATTATCTTATCTATGTTAATTAATATTCACTAACTTAAGTTTGCTAAAAAAAATCACTTTTTAAAGTGAGTGTTTTTGTATTGAGATATGTTTAAATCAGATCAATACAATATTTTTGAATACTTAGGATCTATTATTCAAATAAGCCCCCTTATTATTCTTTTATAATTATTCGTTTAATTGATTCTACAAGTAGCTTCCCTTCTTCCGGTAAACTTTTTGAAGACTCCAGGAACCTTGATTTCTTTACAAATAAGCGCAATGTTCCCATGACGATTGTTGAAAGATGTTGTGCAGAAATATCAGTTCGCAACTCATTGTTCTCCTGACCACTTGTTAATATTGAGATGAGCATATTGTCATTTCTCCTGATAACCTCAGAAATTTTTTCAATAAGTACCGGTTCATTTCTGAATATCTCCTCAGAGAAAATTACTGATACAAGTGAGGGCTTAGCAGAAAATGCAGCAAAATGTTTTGTAAACAGGTGCTCGATTTTCTCTATCGCACTGTCACTATTATTTAATTCATTATTGAAAATCTGCTGGGTGTTTTTGCTAAAGGAATCTAATATGGCAATGAGAATATCTGTTTTGCTATCGTAATGTCTGTAAATAGCAGGTTCAGTAATCCCAATTTTCTTTGACAGATTTTTAATCGTCAGTCCCTGGATTCCTTTTTCGCTAATAAGCTCCAGCGCAACTTCAATTATCTCTATTTGTCTTTCAGTTTTCATTATTAATTCTTATGATCTTTGGTTGTTCTTTGCTTTCTTGCTGAGTATAGTACCGGTTACTGACAAGACTACTAATAATATACCAAGGACAATATGTGCATGTACGATATGTTCATGTTGTGGTTTTTCTAAAATATAGTGTCTTAACAATGGCACAGATGTTAAGACAAGCAACAAAAGAGTAGCATGGCGAGCTATTCCTAAAATTTTTATTGTTTTTATCATAATAGCAATAATGTTAATTAATTACCGGACAAAGTTAGTGAATACTAACTAACTTCCAAATCTTTTTGCAGATATTTTACAATTATTTTTGTTTTAGATTGAATTTCAGAATGTTACCACTTCCATTTTTCCCTTCATTAGAGATGAATAAATCTCCGTTTTCAGAGAAACAAATGCCCTCAGGCTGGTTGAATATGCGAGAATCCAACTTAGTAACATCTTTGATCAAACCTGTATCATCCATTCTAATCAATAGATTTTCAACACTGGAAATTATATATATATCTTCTTCATCAATTGGGTGAATAGCCAGGGCTGAAGGATGAAAGCCATTGTCCCCTTCGCTAAGTTTTAACCTGACTGCAAGTTCAATAAAGAATTTTTCAACTTTCCCTCTATCTGTCATATACTCTGTTTTGGAGAGGTCAAGCAAGTATGCAGGCTCTGCAAAAAACCTTTTCATATTTAGATCATATCTGTATATTGCCTTCTTGCCCGCATAGCTGTCTATTTTATTAATTGACGGAGAATCTTTACAACTGATTAGCAGTGAATTGCTATTCTTGTGATATACCAATCCCTCTGTATTATTTTTAATATCTAAAGAGGTTTTGATTTTTAATGTTTTTAATTTTCCCTCGAAATCTTTAACCTTAAATATTGTACCGTCACTCCTCAAAACATAAGCGTTCTCATCAACTATTGCTATATCTTCATAATCACCATCTTTCCCAAAATCATACTTTGATGTCACCTTTCTCTTTTCTGTATCGAAGATGTAGATGATTGCTTCTTCGTCCTGAATACATACAATTTCATTTTTTTCAGAGCAGCTTATACCGGAAATTTCATCCAGGTATCCGGGTAAGTAAAATACATCGTCGGGATTTTGAAGATCATAGGGAAAAATATCTTCATTCACGATTTCTTGTGAGATTGCTACTCTTTCTTCTTTATTATTACAGGAAGCAAAACCAAATATGATGAATATCAGAATGACACAGAGGGCTAGGGAGTTTTTCCCTGAACTTGTATTTTTGCTATTGATAATTGAGTGCAACATATCCGTTTATTGAACCTTTTATGTGAAAGGCTTATTTTACGAGGCAATTTACTGAGAGATTTCCATTTCCATCTTTCTTTTCGAATTTCCATCCTTTTTTCTGAAGTATTTTAATTAGCTCTCTGTTTATCATTCCATGTGCTACTACAATACTTTTTCCGTGCGTTTCTGCATAAGTAATTATTTCTTCTGAGTAAATTTCCAGGTTTTCCTTTCGCTCCTTATATGTTTGCTTCTTATCGGGATTATTGCCTGCTACCCATGAAAACCAGGATATGGCAAGCCATGCATTAACTGGTAACTTAAGATATGGGACGCTGATTACAGAATAATCCAGTTCCATAAGATTTTTATTGATCTTCAGACTAACCTGATTGTTGAAGAGTAAGACCGCAGTTTGGAAAGCTCTTAACTGTGGACTGCAAAAAATCATATCAACTGTTTCAGGATGGTCGATTTTATTAAGAACTGCCTGGGCGTCATAATTATGAACAGAATTAATATTGTATTGCTCCCTGTAATTATGTGCTGTTTGTGTAGTACCCCAATCTGGTTTATCAATTTGAACGGGTGCATGCCTGATCAAATAAATTCTTGAGGTCGCATTTATATTTGTTGTGAGTATACTCATCATGATCAGACTAAGATGGAAAATTTTCAACATGGCCTTAGAATTGATAATTTATAGAGAAATTGATGAGATTATCTTCCACACTTCTGGCGTATGAGATATTTAACAGAGCCAGATCAAAAGGCGACCACCAGAAGCCAATCCCATAACCATCATGCCATTGGGATGAGTTTTCTCCTTCATACCATACACGACCAATGTCATTAAATATGAAAAGCCCGGCATTTGTATTTACAAGGTTTGTATTGAGCTGCTTACTTCTGATTCTTATTTCGGTATTCAAATAGAGACTTGCATCTCCATAGAATCTTGTATTGCGAAAACCGCGCAGGTTTTCTCTTTGACCAAGTTTCGCAGCTTCATTAAAACTATAGTCACCAAAAAGTTTTTCACCTCCAAGCCTTACTGCATAAACAAATCTGGGGCGTTGTGAGAAGCTTAGATATGAAGTCCAATCTCCTGATACTTTTGTAAAATCCGAGGAATTATCATCTACTCCAATGAAATGTTCAAGCTCCGTTTTTACTTGTGTGCCACGGGTACGGAACATATTGCTCCCCCAAAATTTCTCCTCTTTTTTCAAATCCTGATTGGATATGGTATTCAATTCATAACTCAGACTAATCCCGGCATAGGTGTCAGATAATAAATCATCAGGATCAAGACCATTGTTTGGAAAATCTGAAATAAAGCGATCTGCTGTTGCTTCCATGTCGGTATGCTTAAAGAATAATCCCAGCCCAGCCTTCTGTGTTTCATCATTGTCAAGAAATTTTACAATTTCAGGTTTTACGTAATACTCCTTCATACTAACCCGATAATACTCTTTTTCAGGATGGTCTGGCTGCCATTCAGCATCATTTCCCATGCCAAAGAAGTTATTTACAAAATCTGGCGATTTAAAATCAGCAAGTAAACCCAATTGGAGGTGCCTCAAAGGATAAATGTTATCTCCGGAAAAATGAAAGTTATAGGCATTTGTTAAGAATGAATAATTTGCCAGTATCACATATTTTTGATAACGATAGCGTGAATACTTGTTGATCACTACACCTCCACCTAAAAGAATACCATCGTCCTGATTATATCCCATGAACAATCCGGGATAGGTAACATCATACTTAAAATCTTCTCTGTCATATTTTGCTTCATTCTCATCATAGATTCTTACAATGCGCTGATCAAGTGGATGTGATATATTACTGTTTTTTTTATCGTAAATGGAGATATAACGGGGAAGCTTCTGTCCTTCATATATAAATTCATCTTTTTCATCTCCGCCAATAATCAGAAGATCTATTTTATTCTTTGCATTTCCCTCTATGATGAAACGATCTTTTTGGTCGAATCCGTAGATGCGAATTTGCTCTGTTTCTGATGCATAAAAATCCCTGCTAAAAATTTCAGTCTCTTTTCCCTCTTTACTTTTAGAATGAAGTTTAGTGATGCGAATTGTGTTTTCATCTGGTACAGTAATATTGAACAGGTCTTTGTTGTTGCTACCCGTAATATCCACTTCTTCTGCAAGAAAGAGATATAATTCTCTGGCCATGGGCTCTAAATTTTTCAACCTGGCTTTTAAGACTTCAGCTGTTCTGGCAGAACCAATGTCTATGATCTCTTTCGGATAGCTTAATGCAGCCTGGTCGATATGTTCGGGTGTCAGCAATATTTTAAGGGAATCTATTTGTCGTTGCCAGTCTTTCCATTCACTCTGCGATAGGAGAGTCCGGTCCAGTAAGCGTGCATTGAATGAAAGCCCTTCAACATTTTCTGTATATTCATCGAAATTCTGAAATCTTGGAGATATCCATTTGCTGGATGATATCTTCGTCGCAAGCCCTTCATTTACGAAGAAAGCCTGATCACGATCTCTCGGAATTGGTTTGTAAATAGTCTGTCCGTCATTTTTAAAACCTGCCCAGCGCCACTGATCCTCATGCCGGTCCCAGTCATTGATAAAAATATCAAATAGCCTTGCTCTGAGAAAAGCATCTATATCAATATAATGATCTTTATCATCATGGATTTTTTCGATCATATCCAGAGTGGAGATAATGTTTTTCGAATAGCCAAAACTTGCTACATCACTTCTGTCATCATCAGGGCGTTCTTCAAAAATATAAAGCTGACCTGCGACATCCTGTCTGTAAATTCCGAAATTAGGATCATCGGGGACATATACGATTTCGGGATTTGTGTGGTATATTTTTGCATACTCCGCAAGTGATGCTACTACGAGAGAAGCATAGGGATTGGAAGTAGATATTTGATCCTGAACAATATCTACTGCTATTGTATTTCTCATTTCAGTGGGAAAAATACCATCCACACTCTTCTCAAGCGAGCGCAGTACATAATGTCTTCCATCTTTATCCTCTAATCTGACAGATAGTGTTTGCTCTCCGCCACCACGTTGTATGGGACGTAATCCACCTTTCACTTTACTTATATCGAATACTGGAACTTTTACAGGCGTATTCCATATTTCACGGTAATTTTCGCCCATCATAAAATACATCTTCTCAGAGATATTGTATTTATCACTTGCCTTGATTACAATACTATCAGGTAGTTCTGTAGGAAAATAGTCTTTTATCCTATTGCTGTCAAATGATTTTTGGTAGATAGTTTTCCGAAAAAGCTCCTCATTCTGACCGGTAAAAACCAGTTCACATTCTCCTTCATCGGAAAAATTTAAGCTGGCAAAACCATTTTCAGAACTACCAAATTCGGTGTGTTTGGATTGAACAAATCCTGATTGTACCATGGAGCCTGAAACAATATAATGGGTTTTAGCTTGTGTAAAATATTGCAAATTTGCATCACCTGCTGAAGCGTATATTATATCAGGATATGCATCTAAAATTGAAAGCATGGCATCACGGAAACCCTTGAAGTCGGGGTGATGATTGTCCTTTCTCGTTCCAAATGCTTTTCTGTACCATGTATATGGAGCTTCAAAAATATTTTGTTTTAGGGAGAAGTAGCCATCACTGTTTCCATAACTTTTAAGTGAATGATGGCCCGCAATTACAACATGTTTGGTCGGGTAATGCCTGCGTATGGCATCTTCTATTAGCACCAGCACATCCGTATCTGTGTCTATGTCGCATTTTGCATAGCGCCTGTCATGTTTATGCACCCACCAATGCGTATCTATTAGTATTACAACCAGGTGGTCATTCAATATGACTTCTCTTGGAACCGGACAAGCAGCATCAGGCATATATATATCCCCTTCATATTCTTTCTGAAGGAGCTTCTCTAAGTCTTTAATCAGCTCCTTACCCGAGGACATTCCTTTTGCCCATTCTGTTTCTCCTGGGGCAAGCAATAAAGGCAGTTTGCTGCCTGAAACCATTTTTTTCGACAATTTAGCCTCATCTGGACTATAAATATTCCCCAACAGCAGAAAAGCCAGGTTTTCTGAATCTTGTGATGATTGTTGCCATTTTTTCAGTAATTCATCATCTGCTTGATCTTTTGATATGTTACCCGTAAGTAAAATGCTGTAGGAATCTGTTTGCTGTGCGCTTAATAGATTTGTACCAGAAAGAATCAAGAGTATCAGACAGAATTGCCTCATATATATTTGGATGAATCTAAACTTTTTCATGATAAACAGAGTGAAATTATAAGTGCTACAATTGCAGAAATACCAGTAAATATGCAATAACAGAGACTACCAATCCCATCATGAATACATTGAATGCCCAGCGAAGCAACCTGTATTTTTTAGCAAGCACTTTTCCCAGAGAATATTGATCTTTTGTCATTGTAGTGTACAAATACCGGTCATCATTTATCATTTCATTAATTGCCCATTCGTATTCGTCGAGTTGCATATTGTAGAAATTTCCAAAGAACAATAAATTGACCTTCTTTTGCTTGATATCTTTTCTTGTAAACTTACCTGATGAAATGTGAGGTCTTGTTGCTAAAATAGCAAGTATAATTGTAGAAAGACTAAAGACAATAAAGATCACAGTTGGAATAATTATGGCCGGTTCCTCCTTGAATTTACTGGCCAGGGCAACTAAGCCCAGGGAAATGATTATTCCGTTGAGGGAAATCAGGATATTGGATTTATTATCGGCAATGGAACTCAGGTTGATCTGGTTACGGGCAGTTAGTTTAAACATTGAATCCACACCTCGGGAATACCTTTTGGTATGGACCGTTGAAACCATTTTTTTCTGCTTCCGCTTTTTAATATTAGCCTTTAAAATAGAGAGATTTCTCTCTTTGGTTTTTGTGATTTCTGCAAGGCAATAATTTGTAAAATAGCTGTGAGTTTTAAATAGCTGTACTGACTCTTTTTCAAACGCAGATTTTTTCAATATACTCACACCTGTATTCTTCAGTTCTTGTCTTAATTTGTCAGCATAATCAAAATAAGTTTCAACTCCCAGGTGCATAAAGTCGGCGTCACACAGAATCATTGCGATCTTATTTTCTGGTTGATGAGGAAAGGTGGTTGCCAGAATACACTCTGAAACGAGGTCTGTTACATCCTTATCGACTTTTTTTTGTTTTAAAAAATCCTCAGCAATTGCCACGCTCTCTGCTTCATGTCCCCTATATTTTTTGATATATCCTGTGTCATGAAACCAGGCGCTGCAGAGCAGAATATTCATTTCCTCCTCATTCAGATTTTCCTTTTCCCCGATAAGCTTTGCATTGTCTACAACGAGCCGGGTATGGTCAACTGTATGGTACACCAGATTTTCTGATGATTCATTTTTGATGAGATCGCTGGTATATATCTCAATCTCTCTGAGTAGTTCTTTATTAATTCTCATCGCAATCGATTTAGCGTTTATATTTTTCTATATCAAATTTGTATATCGATACCAGTTTTGCACTTCCTTTGATCTTCGAGGATCCAAGACTTACATATGCTTCACGTGTATCACTGTTTAGATGATTATACACCTCCTTTGAAATGAGAAGGCAAGTTTTATGTTTCTTATTTAATTGCTCGATCCGTGAGGCCATAATAACCACTTTTCCAGTGATAGAATATTGCTTACGGGTAGATGAACCTATATTTCCTGTAACAGCCTCATCGTAATGAAGTCCAATGCCAATACGGGTTTTTGGAATGTTCCCCTTATGATACTCACTGCTTATTTTGGCGATTATCTCCTGTGAAGCCTCTGTGGCATGTTGACTGCTATTACCTGTGGAAATTGGAGCGCCAAAGGTGGCCATAAATCCATCACCCAGAAATTGATTGATTACTCCATGATGGGATTGAACGATGTCTATCATGAATCCGAATAAAGTGTTCAGGTAAGCAACGACTTCCTCAGGCTGATGCTTTTCGACAAAGGGGGTGAACTGTCGTATATCGAGAAACATGATGCAAACTTTCTTTCTTGCGCCGGAAAGTTCATTGTGGTTCTTTAAAATATTATCTGCGATCTGAGGTGATATCTGTTGTCCGAAAAGGTCAATAACTGCGTTTTTTTCTTTTATGTTTTCCCATGATACCACCATCTTCTTTTTAATAAGATTAGCAACAAAGGCCGCTGCTATTCCGGCAATTATCATAATTGAACCCTGTCCCAGATACTGCATGCCGGTAAGGTCGGGATGAGCAGCATCAAGGGGTACATTTGAAAGGGTAGTAGAATAGTATATGGATATAACAATGAATTCAAAAGCAGCCAGGGTCCCTGTGAATATTGATAATTTAAAATTAAGTCTGAAAGTGGAGAGAACAATAAAGATAAAATAGGTTAATGTTGCCGGGGACTGTAGTATAACAGTCTGGCCTGAGTATTCTACCAGAAATATCAAAAGAATACTTAGCAAACTTACTTCAGAAAAACTATTCAGGTAACTGAAAAATCGAGGGTGCGTAATGTAAAATTTACTTCGGCCAATGAGATAGTGAACCAGTGTTTCATAGATGATTATGATAAGAGTAAAAATTAAGATGGCATAAATCGAAATATGAGTATCAAACATTTGAAGATACTCTTCTTTGTAAAAAAAGTATATCACTATAAGAAATATAGCTTCAAGTCCCAAAAGGCCGATTAGAATCAGCGCACGCAAGCGTTCACTACTGGAAATCTCGCTGTTGAATAGTTCTTCAACGGATATCATTTTGGGCGTATATGTGCTTGCCTTTTTATTCATTGTTTTTGTGAAATAATTGACTTCGATATGAAGATTGAATACTGTTTCACTTTGCAAAGTTAGTTAATATTCACTAACTTTCAAAATAGTATGAAGAAATTTCGCTGATGTATACCAGGCTGATTAATGTAATAAGCATAAAATAAGGTAATTACATGAATTACAAAAGCTGTAAGTGATCAATCTTAAAAACCATAAAAAATAAAAAGAACTTGTCTCAAATTGTCAAGACAAGCTCTTTTTATTGGTTCCTGTTTCTAAGATTTCTTTCAAATATATAAATCTTAGAGAGCTAAAATTACTTTTGGAAGAAACTGTGAGATAATTAAAAGATTTCGCTTAATATAAGCGGAATTAATTATATTTGATCTCCCACTGCGCTTCCCTCTCCTCTTTTTTCTTGATCCATTCTGGTAGCAGATTCTTAATAAAACCCTCTTTTTCCTTATTTAGTTTTGCCATATCCAGACCAATGAACTCTTGCGCTTTTGCTTTGCTACTAATATCTGGATAAGCAATTGCTTCATTATGTCCAAGGTCAGCAAGAACCCTGGCAAGTTTGATTCTTCCTTCCTGTGCTATTGTTATGCCTGTACTAATTACCCGGCCGATCTCAACAGGAGAATGGAAAGATCCTCCATGACTTGCTGCTGCATAATCCCAGCGCCATTGTGAATGCCGGATATCCTGTAAAATATCAGCCATTTGATCATTAGTTGCCCCCAATTCCCATGCAAATTTTGCTTCTACATGCGCCCTTACAATTAGTTCTTCCAGCTTGTCACGATTTCCAATAATCTTATCTTGTCTGTCATATACATTTTTAATCAGTTCATCCGTATGTTCCCGGTGACAAACCTGACAGGAATTATCTATATTATTTAAGGGGCTTTGCATTTTATGCTCGGTAAATTTCTGACCGCCTACTGTATTGTAAGGCATATGACAATCGGCACATGAGACACCTCTTTCAGCATGAATACCTGTCAGATATATTTCGTAACCCGGGTGTTGTGCTTTTAACATAGGCGCTTTACTGAGCGTATGTGTCCAATCTGAAAATTCAATATCATCGTAATATTTTTCCATATCTTCAACCGAATATCCATTGTCCCACGGTAAAGTCAAATAATTAACTCCTTCTACAACATTCTTATTGAAATAGTATTCGACATGACATTGTGCGCAAACCAGCGACCGCATCTCCTGGTGAGATGCCTCGTCAATATTTTCACCTTGTCTGTCGAAAGCTTCAACAAGTGCAGGCCTGGATATGGTAAGTTCCATGGTTTTTGGGTTGTGACAATCCAAACAACCTATTGGATTGTGAATTTCCTCACCTTTCCCGGCCCACTTTCCACTGTAGAATTCGGCAACTCCGATTTCATTCATGAGTCTTGGAACATCAGGACTTTTACATGTCCAGCAAGTAGCAGGCATTGGTCCGCTTTCAGGTCCGGTAGGTCCACCTGTTCTTAAAGTATTCCATACATCAGTAACAGCATAGAAATGTCCTCTTCCCTGACTATAGTCTTTAGCAAAACCATAGCCAGCCCAAAGAACTACCAGTCTGGGATCAACTTCAAGCATATCTATCATCGAACTCCCGTTGTACTTACTTTTAAAGCTTGTGTCGGATGTTTCATAATAAGATGTGAATTCCAATGGAAAATTTTTACCCCAAACTTCATTTCTGGGTTCCCAATCATTTATTTGAACACTTGGTTTATAAGTGAATTGAGCTTCCGCTCTTCTTTGAGTAACGGAGGAAGCAAACATTCCCAGAAGAAATACAACAATTACTGTTGCCCCGAAAATTATCCAATTCCTTAATGCTTTAGCAGATTTTTCTTGTACCATAATTATTGGAGTTTTATTTTGAAATTAATTGTCTTAACCATTTTGGAACCGGCTCATTTAATTCCGGAACAAAAGCATTGGGCGTGGAAGAGAGACTTGTTACCTTTCCGTGAGGAACCTCTCTATGACATTCCCAGCAAAGTTTCTCTTCACCGTGTGAGTAATTTTTGCCATTTACGGCCAGGGTTGTAACATTTTCATTAACAAATGAATGACATCTTTTGCAGTTCTTCTGCACCACATCTATCCCTGCATGTTTTATTTGCATCACTTGTGGCTCATTTCTCATGGTGAATACTGTTGCATGACGCATACCGTCTTTTGCTTTAAAGAAATACTTTGATGCAGCATTATTATGTGGAACATGACAGTCATTACATAAAGCATGTTCACGATGTGAGCTATGAAACCATGTAGCATATTGTGGTTCCATTACATGGCAATTTATACATGTTTTTGGTTCGTCTGAGAGATAAGAACCTGCGTTTGAAATCTTGAACATAAAAATAAATAGCCCTACAAAAACACCGAGTAAAATTGTAACCGGTAATTTCCATTTATCTGGAGGTAATATTCTTTGCAACAATTTCAGAATCAAATAGATGTTTTTCATAATTTACTGTTTGATAACTTGGGAATACTACTGAATGTTAACTCATACAACAAAATTAACGTAATATTTATATATACTATTAACAATATTAGTGTAATATTTACATATACTATCTTTAGTATAGGATATATTTTATTCTATTTCTAACAGCTAGCAAATGACAATGAGAATTCATGTTTGATGGGTTTGTTTTGAAGTTCAAGCCTCGGGTTATCTAATTCTTCCCCATTTTCATTTCTTTTTTTTTACTTCCATTTTCCTCTTATCTTTGTATACCAATTGCTAATTTCATTTTCATGAAAAAAAATAAACTTGGGAAATCAGATATCCTGGTTTCTCCAATTGCTTTTGGTGCATGGGCAATTGGCGGTTGGATGTGGGGTGGAGCTGACCGTACAGATGCTCTTGATGCAATAGAAGCGTCAATTGATATGGGCCTTACTACTATTGATACTGCACCTGTATATGGTTTTGGCAGAAGTGAAGAACTGGTTGGGAAAGCGATCAGGGGGAAGCGTCACAATGTGGAAATTCTGACAAAATATGGATTAAGGTGGGATACCAAAGAAGGGGAGTTCCATTTTAGCACTTTTGATAATAATGGAAAGTCTGTTAATATTCACAAATATGCATCCTCGAAAAGTATCATAAAGGAATGTGAGAGTAGTTTGCGATTATTAGGTACAGACTACATCGATCTCTATCAAATCCATTGGCCCGATCCTACTACTCCAATTGAGGAGAGCATGGAGGCCATTCAAACTCTGATTGATCAGGGGAAAATACGTGCAGCAGGTGTTAGTAATTATTCAGCTGAACAGTCGGTTGCCGCATCTGAAAATATTATTCTGGCATGCAATCAGGTACCCTATAGTATGTTAAGAAGAGACATTGAGGCTGAGTTGCTCCCATGGTCCATTGAAAATAACGTTTCCATACTTGCATATAGTCCATTACAAAGGGGCTTGTTAACAGGAAAGATTACACCCGAATATAGTTTTGAGAAGGGAGATTCACGTCCACAATTACCCCATTTTTCTGCTGATAATATTAAAAAAGTTAATTATTTTTTAGATAGCATAAAACCAATCGCTGCAGAGAAGAGTGTATCAATTTCTCAGTTGGTTATTGCATGGACCATCGCTCAGCCCGGGATCTCTGTAGCCCTTGTAGGAGCAAGAAACAGGAAACAGGTTGAAGAGAATGCCGGTGCAGCCGCAATAAATCTTTCAGCCGAAGAGATCACTATAATAACTAACAATCTAAACCAACTTAAATTGGTTGTATAATGACAATTGCACATATGAATATTTATAAAAATCTACCTCAGAAGAACCAATTATTAAATGATATTAATGGGGAGACAAGCGCTGTAAGAAAAGTTAACGGACATTTCCACACTCCTTATTCTTTTAGTGCCTTTACCGAATTGGAGCAAGTGCTTGAAATGGCTGCTGCTGAAGATGTTGATGTATTGGGGATCAATGATTTTTATACCATGGCAGGTTATGAAGAGTTTGCCGAATTGTGCAAAAAGTATAAAAAATTTCCATTGTTTAACATTGAATTTATGGGCTTGCTAAAACCTGAGCAGGCGGCAGGGATACGTGTGAATGATCCCAATAATCCAGGAAGAGCATATTTCAGTGGAAAAGGATTGGATTTTCCTGTTTCTCTTTCTGGTGAACCATTAGAGAAGCTTACTTCTGTGCGGAATGAGAGCGATAAGCAGACGCGGGAAATGGTAGCAAAAGCTTCGGCTCATCTTATTGGAATTGACCCTGATCTTGCCCTGGATTATAATGATATACTTTCAACATATACCAAGGGAATGGTTCGTGAACGACACATAGCTAAAGTGATCAGAACCAAAGTATTTGAGAAGTATCAGAGTGAGACTGATAGAAAACAAATATTGCAAAAGATTTATGGGGGAAAAGAATCAAAAGCTGATTTAAATGATCCGGTCGGATTGGAGGGAGAGATTCGTGGGATGTTGCTTAAGTCAGGCGGTGTTGCTTTTGTTCCGGAGGACCCTAAGGCATTTCTGGAAATTTCAGAAGTAATCGAGATCATCCTGCAAGCTGGTGGAATTCCTTGCTATCCTGTTCTTCTCGACGATAAGAATGGAAATTATACAGAGTATGAATCTGATATGGAAAACTTGTACAAGAACTTGTCTGCCATGAATGTGTACTCATTAGAACTGATTCCCGACAGAAATATGCTCTCAAATTTCAAGCCTTTTGTGGAATATTTCGATAGCAAAGGATTCGTTATTACCTTTGGAACAGAACACAATACCCCTGCACTGGATCCATTGACTGTAAGTGTTGGTGATAGTGAGCTGGATGACTATTTACTGAAAGTTTCCTACGAAGGTGCCTGCATCGTTGCAGCTCATCAATACCTTCGCTCAATTGGAGAGGCTGGTTTTGTAGATATGAAAGGGAAGCCGGTAGGAGAGAGGAGTGAATTTGTTAAACTAGGGGATGCTGTAATTCAGAATTTTATAAAGTAAGCTTATGAAAGAGATACAAGACCTTATAGATATATCCCGGTATTATGGTGCCAATAAAGATTATACACTTGCAGGGGGAGGGAACACATCCTTTAAAACCGATGAGTTTATATGGATAAAAGCCAGTGGTTCTACCTTGGCCACTATTACTGAAGATGGATTTGCACAACTGTTTCGCGAGAAGGTTCAGATTGTGGGAGAGAAGAAATACAGCGATGATGAACAGCAACGTGAAGTTGAAGTAAAAGAGGATCTAATTGCTGCTAATGTTTATCCGGAAAAGGGAAAACGTCCATCAGTGGAGACCTCTTTTCATGAACTGATCGACTATGCATTTGTGGTCCATATGCATCCTACCATGACAAATGCGCTGATGTGCTCAGCAAATGCAAAGAAGGAGACCCTTCGCTTGTTTGGTGATGAGGCAATGTATATTCCATTTGCTCCCGGATATCCCTTGTTTATGCTGGTTAAAGAGGCAATGACGGCTCACAGATTGAAGTATAAGAATGATGCAAAAATTATTTTCCTGGAAAACCACGGAGTATTTGTTAGTGCTGATACCACATCTGAAATAAAGGAGCTTTATTCTTATATAACTGATACCATAGTATCGAATGTTAAGAACATGGAAGAGATTGTGGCAATTGAGATTCCCGACGATGTGGTGGAATTTCTACCGGCACTGCGGATGATTTTATCCGAAGAAACAATAAAAAACTTAACAATACGTCATTCAACTTTACATAGTCATTTTTATAAGTCGGAGAAAGATTTTCTTAAAATAGCGCGTCCATTTACCCCCGATATTATTGTCTATTGCAAGGCTGCTTATTTATATATTGAAGAGAGCAGTTCACCGGCAACAATAATTGCATCTTTAAAGGAGAAACTACCCGAATTTATAAAGAAGTATGGCTATCCTCCCAAAGTTATTTTAGTGAAAAATTATGGTCTGATCGCTGTAGAAGATAACGCAGCATCAGCAGAGATTGCCCTGGAAGTTTACGAAGACCTCATGAAGGTAAGTCTATATTCTGAATCATTTGGTGGTCCGCACTTCATGACCGATGAGGAGATAGCTTTCATCGATAACTGGGAGGTTGAGAATTACAGACGGAAAATTTCTAAAGGAGAAGGCTCCGAATCTCTTGTAAACCAAAAGGTTGCGATAGTAACTGGTGCTGCCCAGGGTTTTGGAGAAGGAATTGCTGAAGACCTTGTCAGGCAAGGCGCAAACGTTGTGGTGGCTGATCTGAACAGGGAAAAAGGGGAGGAGACCAGCCTGCGCTTAAGTGAATTGAGCCAAAAGAATAAGGTAATCTATCACCAGACCAACGTTGCAGACTCTGCATCTGTTGACGATCTGGTTTTGCATACTGTGAAAGCATTTGGCGGCGTGGATATATTGATAAGTAATGCGGGCATTCTTGTTGCGGGTGGAATTGATGAAGTAGCTCCTGAAATGTTTGAGAAGATGACAGCTGTGAATTATAATGCATGGTTCTATTGTGTGCGTTCAGCTTCCAGGGTGATGAAGATTCAATCGCTCGAGAAACCTGATCATTTCATGGATCTTATACAGATCAATTCGAAATCAGGATTGGAAGGATCTAACAGGAATTTTGCATATTCCGGATCTAAATTTGGAGGAATTGGTTTAACACAATCATTTGCACTGGAACTGGCTCCTGACCATATCAAGGTTAATTCTGTTTGTCCGGGGAATTTTTTCGAAGGACCATTGTGGTCGGATTCGGAGAGAGGATTGTTTGTACAGTACCTCAATGCAGGGAAAGTTCCTGGAGCAAAAACTGTTGCTGATGTTCAGAAATTTTACGAAGAGAAGGTCCCAATGCAAAGAGGATGCAGGGTAGACGATGTGATGAAGGCAATTTATTATATTATTGACCAGAAATATGAAACTGGTCAGGCAGTGCCGGTGACAGGTGGACAGGTTATGTTGAGGTAAAAGGTAAAAGGTAAAAGGAAAGAGTATAAAATATGATGTGGATATGCGCCTGTGGTGTATCTCACAAAATCTAAAAATAATCTTATGAATCTAATTTTTCCCTATGTTAGGAAAGGTATTGCGTTTACAGTCATAGCTACTATCCTTGCAATTCTTCCAGCCTGCAAAAATAATCAGGAGTCCGACAAATCAGTCCTTCCCAACATTGTTATAATCTTTGTTGATGATATGGGCTATGGTGATCCAGGCTGCTTTGGTGGCGTAAATCCAACTCCAAACATCGATAAGATGGCTGATGAAGGGATGCGGTTCACGGATTTTTATGTGGCTCAGCCAGTTTGTGGTGCTTCACGTGCAGCATTGTTAACAGGATGTTATCCAAACAGGATCGGTATATATGGTGCACCGGGACCAAGGACAACTACAGGAATTAATTCTGATGAGTTAACCATTGCAGAATTGCTTAAGCAAAAAGACTATGCCACAGCTATGTATGGGAAATGGCACCTGGGACATTTACCACAATTCCTGCCTGTGAATCATGGTTTCGATGAATATTTTGGAACACCATACTCAAATGATATGTGGCCGAGGCATCCTGATTATGTTACCCTGCCACTGGAGACAGCGAAAAGAAAATGGGGTTTTCCCCCTTTGCCTCTTATTGGAGATGATACAATTGCCATTGCTGATGTAACAGGTGAAATTCAGTCAGAGTTTACTACTATGTTTACTGAAAGGGCTGTGGAGTTTATTGAAAGAAATCAGGATAAGCCATTTTTCCTTTACCTGGCACATCCAATGCCACATGTTCCACTGTTTGTTTCTGAGAAACATGATGGAGAATCTGGTCAGGGTCTTTATGGCGATGTGATCATGGAGCTTGATTGGTCTGTCGGACAGGTAATTAACACCCTGGATAGTCTGGGCTTATCTGAGAATACACTTGTAATTTTCACTTCTGACAATGGTCCCTGGCTAAATTATGGAGATCATGCAGGTGTCGCAAGTCCCTTAAGAGAAGGGAAAGGTACAACATGGGATGGTGGTGTTCGTGAACCATGTGTAATGAAATGGCCTGGAATGATTCCCGCAGGAACAGAATGTAATGAACCTGTTATGACAATAGATATTTTACCAACTATATCGTATTTAACAGAAGCACAGTTACCGGATCATAAAATTGATGGCTTGAATATCTGGTCACTTATGGCTGGTGAAAAGGATGCTGTATCGCCTCACGATGCACTTTATTTTTACTGGCTACATGATTTGCATGCAGTTCGTTCGGGCGACTGGAAAATGCATTTCCCACATAAGTACAGGACCATGGCAGGTAGAGAGGGGGGGCATGATGGGATGCCTGAAAAATATAGTCAGGACTCAACAACTTATGAATTGTATAATTTGAGTGAGGATATCGGAGAAATGAATGACCTGGCACAAGAATATCCGGAAAAATTGAACGAATTAAAGGAACTTGGTGAACAAATGATGATTGAATTAGGTCATGGTAGAGTGAAGGGAACTGGCGTGAGAGAAGTAGGGAGGGTTGATGAGTAACCAAAATGTCCCGGAGGGACTACATATCTATATGAAGACAAAAGCAGTAAGAATATACGGAAAAGACGACCTGAGACTTGAAGAGTTTGAGTTGCCTGAAATGAAAGACGACGAGATTCTCGCACATGTGATTTCAGACAGCATATGTATGTCATCCTACAAAGCAACTAAGTTAGGACCTGACCATAAAAGAGTCCCCGACAATGTACATGAGAATCCAACAATGATCGGTCACGAATTTGCAG